>JBCCUW010000167.1:0-8468 GCA_039196385.1 Pseudomonadota bacterium | reverse complement strand
GGACCGGTTTGGCGAGGCGCCCATGAGCCCGCCGTGTCGGGGCGGCGGGCGTGAGACGGGTTCGTGAACTCGGCGAGTGACACACGCCGGGTGCTGGCGTTTTATCAGTTTGCTCAAGTTGCGGCGCCGCAGGCACTGCGTGATGAACTGGATCGTGAAGGGCCTGCGGCGCCGCAACTTGAGCAAACTGATAAAACGCCAGCACCCGGCGTGTGTCACTCGCCGAGTTCACGAACCCGTCTCACGCCCGCCGCCCCGACACGGCGGGCTCATGGGCGCCTCGCCAAACCGGTCCTGCCACTCTGCCGGTGAATAAGCGTGGATGGCCAGCGCATGCATGCCCTGCGCAAATTCCTCCTGCACCGCGGCATTAATGAGGCGATGCCGCTGAATACGGGTCACCTCGGCAAACGCCTGGGCCACCGCTATCACTTTAAAATGGCTCTGCGCGCCAGCTGGGACATTGTGATTACCGCTCTCGTCAATGATTTCCAGGTGTTCAAGTTCCAGCGCGTCTGCGAGCTGGTTTTCAAGATTTTCTGCCCGTTGATTCATCCGGACCTACCATCTGTCGCTGTATTTTCGCGGCATTATAGAGGCTACCCTCACTGGAGCAAGTGCGTCGCAGAAGCTGCGGGAGACGTGCTCACGCCTCAATCAGGATTAAACTGATATTGTCTTGCCCGCCCTCGTCCAGAGCCAGCCGCACCAGTTCTGTGGCCGCTGCCTCAATGTCCGCAGCCGCCATCAATTCAGCAATGCGCGCTGTGGGCACCAGATCGGACAGACCATCGCTGCACAGGAGAAAACGGCCGTTGAGATTCAGGCTACCCGTCTGCGGATGAATCACCCCAGGCAGCCCCAAACCCTGGGTAAGCACATGGCGTTTGGGCGACATCTGGGCTTGCCGCGGCGTCAGCGCACCCATATCCAACAGACGCTGAGCCACTGTGTGATCTTTGCTGACCAGGTGCAATTCATCACCGTCATGGTGGTAGAGCCGCGAGTCTCCGACATGGGCAAAGTAACTGCACCCGCCCAACGCCACCCAGACCACCAGGGTGGTGCCCATCTTGCCCACATAATTTTGCGTTTCGGCATATTCCAGTAGAACCTCGTGCGCATGCCGCACCAGTTGCTCAATCTGCGCCGTCGAAGTGACGGCAAAATTTTCGTCCAGCAGTTGTCGCCGTACAGCTTCAACCGCAACCGCGCTGGCATCCTCGCCGGCAAACAAACCGCCCATACCGTCTGCAAGTACCGCAATACCCTGCGTGGCATCACTGAAGACGAAATCTTCATTATTAAGGCGAACCAGCCCCACATGCGTGCGCGCGGCCATCTTCAATGTGTGTCTCTCCAACACATGCATCCAACACCTGAACCCAACACATGAAACCAACAGGGGAATCTGTGTTCTACAATGCGTGCTTACGTTACCTTGGATGCGTTAAACTAGCCAGTCGGCCCGCTAGCTCCGGCTGGCGGACCAGAACTTACTTGAACAGGACGTAAACTCTATGCTGGCTATCGTTTCACCGGCTAAAACTCTGGATTTCGAATCCCCACTGCAAACGCGCAAATACACAACACCTGAATTTGTGACGGAATCCACGCAACTGATCAAAACGCTGAAAACCTATGCGCCCGCGGATATTGCTTCGCTGATGGGGATCAGCGACAAGCTGGCCGAGCTTAACCACCGCCGCTATCACGAATGGCGGGCCGACTTCGCCGACAACAAAGAGGCCACCCGACCTGCGATCCAGGCTTTTAAGGGTGACGTATACCTGGGCCTGGACGCAGCCAGCCTGAGTGTGCGCGACCTGACCTGGGCGCAAAAACATCTGCGCATTCTCAGCGGTCTGCACGGCTTGTTGCGCCCGCTCGACCGCATCCGTCCTTATCGTCTGGAAATGGGGACCCGGCTGGCCAACGCCCGCGGGGATAATCTCTACGATTTCTGGGGCGGTAAAATCACCCAGGCATTAAACTGCGCCATCAGCGAACAAAAGCAGCCCATACTCATTAACCTGGCGTCTAACGAATATTATCGTGCGATACACGAAGGTAAGGTAAAGGCCCGCATCATCAATATCAACTTCAAAGAACGTCGTGACGGCGAATACCGGTTCTTGTCGTTCTCCGCAAAAAAGGCTCGAGGCTTGATGGCCCGCTACATGATTGACAAGCGCGTCAAAACATTGAAAGCACTGCGCGATTTCGACTACGAAGGTTACAGCCTGAACCCGCAGCTGACAGTGGGCGATAACTGGGTATTTACCCGCAGCCAAGTCACCTGATCTTCAATTTCAACCTGGATAATCGGATATGTCAGATTCAAACCAAACAACAACACCACAGGCTGACGCTTCGCAAACAGAAATCGAAGCTGCCGCCTTTCGCCGCCTGCTGGCCCATCTGGACGAACGCCGGGATGTGCAGAATATTGATCTGATGATCCTGGCGGGGTTTTGCCGCAATTGCCTGTCCAAATGGTACAAAGCCGCGGCGGATGACGCCGGCACGCCCATGGATCTGGAAGCAGCTCGCGAGCGTGTCTATGGTATGACCTATGCTGAATGGAAAACCAACTATCAGAAGGAAGCCACACCAGAACAGCTTGCGGCTCTGGACGCGGCCAACGCCTAAACTGCTCAAGAACTGATGCCCGCACCAATGGATTCGAAACCCGCACGCAGCATCCGTCTTGCGCGCAGTGGGCAATCCATCTGGCAAGAGTGGCGCGGTTTTGTGTTGTTTCTGCTGGTGCTGCTCCTGTTTCGCTCCGCCGTTGCGGATTGGAATCAGGTGCCCACCGGGTCAATGCAGCCTTCAATACTCATTGGCGATCGCATTGGTGTAGACAAACTGGCTTACGACCTGCGGGTGCCTTTCACCCTGACCAGAATCGCCCGCTGGTCCCACCCGGCAAGATCAGACGTGGTGACGTTCGAGGGGGGAGACGGCCGGCTGCTGGTCAAACGGGTGATCGGCATTCCTGGAGACGTGGTGACCCTGCAGAACAACAAGTTGGTCATAAATGGTGAACCTGCGCAATACGAAACCGCAGGCCAGGCGGATATTCCCAACGCGCTGCAACGTCTGCACAAGCGCACCCATGTCAATCATGAGCAACTGCTGGGCGCCAGCCGGATGATCATGACACACCGCTTTGGCCATCCAGATGTCAGCAGCAGCTTTGGCCCGGTGACCGTACCCGCAGATCATTATCTGCTCCTGGGCGACAACCGTGACAAAAGCCAGGACTACCGGTCTTTTGATTTCATCCATCGCAAGTTCATTCTCGGCAAGGCGAACCGGATCGTTTTCTCACTGGATTACCAGAATTTCTATTTACCCAGATCCGAGCGTTTTCTACAGCCTTTGATTTAGCCAGGCGCGGAGTGCTGCGAGCTCCGGGATTATGAAGCCTTTTTGTCCAGCAACCGCTTGACCAGCAACAAGATAACCGCACCCAGCAGTCCGGCAATAACCAGCCCCCCGACAAACAAAAGACTGCCGCTGAGAAAGGCCAGCACCAGTTCACGATCAATCCCAAACTGCTGCGCGCCCCAGTAGATACCGGCACCCAGAGCCACAGTTCCAAGCAGTACTGTACGCACCAGACGAACCCAGCCGATGCGACGGGCGGCCTGACGCTCTTCAGCGATAGATTTTCTGACCTGATCAGGTTTATGTGGCAAGAATCAACCATGCATCCTGTATGATGCCGGCTACTCTACCGCTTTGGGGAACCAATTTGCAGATCAAGTTTGGCATCGCTACACCCAGCCAGTTGTGGGACATGTCGCTCGCAGACAAACAAGCGATGCTGCAGCAAATCGATGAAGCCGGTTACCAGCACATCTTTATGGCTGACCATGTCTCTTTTCGTAACGGCTCAGGCACTGACGGCTTCGTCGAAGTGGCTGCCCTGTCACAACTCCACCCGAGCCTGGGCGTGATGATCAGCATATATCTGTTGCCACTGAGGCATCCGCTGCCGGTGGCTCGACAGCTGGCCACCATGGCAAAAATTGCCCCGGGCCGAATGTTATTCGGTATTGGCGTTGGCGGTGAAGATCGCCATGAAATAGAAGTCTGCGGCGTTAATCCGGCCACACGTGGTAAACGCACCAACGAAGCGCTACACATCATACGCCAGCTGCTGGATGGTGAATCGGTCAGCTTCGATGGTGAGCATTTCACTATTGAAGAAGCACTCATCAAGCCCCAACCGGCACAACCCATTCCGATCATTGTTGGCGGGCGTTCTGACGCCGCCCTGCGGCGCGCCGGCAGCTATGGCGAAGGCTGGATTGGCGTATGGTGCTCACCGCAACGTTATGCCCAGGCACTGGCGCTTGTCCATGAAACGGCAGAAGCAGCTGGACGCGAGGCAGTCCCCTGGCAACATGGCTATCAACCCTGGATAGGTGTTGCTGAAACCAGGGAAGAAGCCAGGCAGGTGGTTAAAAAGCAGATGGAGTCTTTCTACAAAGTTCCGTTCGATAAATTCGAGCGCTACACACCTTACGGGACGCCTCAGGACGTCGCCACTTTTCTGGCCGAGTACGCTGAGGCCGGATGCCGCCTGTTCAACATCAAGGTGTGCACTGCAAAGCCGCAGGATGAAGTGGTCATGGGTGCAGAAGTCCGCGAGGCACTGCTGAAGCTGACGAATGCCTGAATGAGCACGCGCAAAACACATATCGATCTGGCTGGAGCCTCCCTGTTGATCGGCTTCAGTGTTCTGTTGGGCCTCAATCAAGCTCTGGTAAAAATCGTCAACGCAGGATTTTCACCCGTGTTTCAAAGCGGTCTGCGGTCGGTATGTGCGCTTCTGCCGGTGTTTCTCTACGCGCTGCTCAGCCGCAAAAAAATGTCTGTTACGGATGGCACCCTGCCATGGGGTGTGTTGAATGGACTGTTGTTCTCATTCGAATTCTGTCTGCTGTTCCTGGCCCTGGACTATACAACTGTGGCCAGGGTTAGCCTGTTTTTCTACATCATGCCAGTGTGGGTTGCTATTGGCGCCCACTTTCTGATTCCAGAGGAATCCTTGAACCGCAACAAAATCGGCGGCCTGGGCCTGGCCCTGGCTGGTGTCCTTCTCGCCTTCAGCGGCGACCTCGGCAGTGCCGGCGATAAGGCCTGGATAGGCGATCTGCTGGCTCTGTTGGGCGGTATGTTCTGGGCAGGCATTGCGCTGGTCAGCCGAGTATCTCCCCTGGCCAATACCAGCCCCGAAATGAACCTGTTGTATCAATTGCTGGTGTCCGCCATTTTGCTCACTCTGATTGCGCCATTGTTTGGACCGGTAATACGCGAACCCACACTGACCATCGGCCTGGTGTTTGCTTTTCAGGTGATATTCGTGGTGTGCATCGGGTTTCTTGTGTGGTTCTGGATTCTGTCTATCTATCCGGTATCGAATATGGCGTCGTTTGGGCTGTTAACGCCAGTATTTGGTGTATTTTTCGGCTGGCTACTATTTGACGATCCCCTGACAACAACGTTTGTGCTGTCCATCGGTCTGGCCGGCGCTGGCATTGTACTTGTAAATACGCCGGTAAAACGTAGCGCACCATCTACATGAGTGTCAGGAACGTGAGCGCCCGGAACATGAGCACCAGGCGCGCAACTATGCACTTGATCGCTGTGTGGCTAAGCCTCTGTTGTTCAATACTCAACGCCGCAGAGATCGACCTGTTGTTGCGCGGCGGGACTGTCTACGACGGCAGTGGCGCGCCGCCACGCAGCGCCGATGTGGCCATTACAGGTGAGCGAATTTACGGCATCGGCACCTTTGCTGCGACCAGTGCCGCCAAGGTTGTCGACATCAGCGGTCTGGCAGTGGCCCCAGGCTTTATCAACGTGCTTTCCTGGGCTACGGAGTCACTTCTGGTCGACGGCCACAGCCAATCGAACATACGCCAGGGGGTCACCCTTGAAGTATTCGGGGAAGGTCGCTCCATGGGCCCCCTGAATGCCAGTATGCGTGAAGCGATGCTGGACAGACAGGGAGAACTTAAGTTTCCCATACCTTGGACAACGCTGGACGAATACCTAACTCACCTGACCCACCAAGGCGTAGCCACAAACGTAGCATCTTTTGTCGGCGCCGCCACCGTGCGCATCCACGAGCTTGGCCAGGATCAACGCGCACCCACAAGCGCAGAGCTGGAGCGCATGCAGACGTTGGTCGCCCAAGCAATGCAGGACGGCGCCCTCGGGGTTGGCAGCGCCCTGATCTACAGCCCGGGTTTGTATGCTGACAAAGACGAGCTGATCGCCCTGATGCAGACCGCCTCGAGTTATGGCGGGACCTATATCTCCCATCTGCGCAGCGAAGGGAATCGCCTGCTGGAAGCGGTGGACGAACTGATCGAAATAGCTGAGGCGAGTCAGGCCCCGGCGCAGATTCATCACCTGAAGGTCAGCGGCCGCGCCAATTGGCACAAATTTGACCCGGTGGTCGCCAGAATCGAGGCAGCCAGGGCACGCGGTTTGGCCATCAGCGCAAACATGTATACCTATACGGCGGGTTCCACCGGGCTTGATGCGGCCATGCCACCCTGGGTTCAACAGGGCGGGTTTGACGCCTGGCGCACGCGGTTGCGTGATCCGACCATCCGCGCTCGGGTGCGCGATGAGATGGCCGATACGGAAGGTCACTGGGAAAACCTGCTGCAGGCGGCAGGCGCTGAAAACACGCTGTTGGTAGGATTTCGCAATCCGCAACTGCGTCAGTATGCGGGTCAGACCCTGGCGGACGTCGCCCGTCAGCGAAATCAATCCGCCGCAGACACCGCCATCGATCTGGTGGTGGAAGACGGCAGCAGAGTGCAGGTGGTTTATTTTCTGATGTCGGAAGATAACGTGCGCAAAACAGTAGCACTGCCCTGGGTCAGCTTCGGCTCTGATGCAGCATCGATCAGCAACCATGGCATATTTGTTGCGCGCAGCACCCATCCGCGTACGTACGGAAACTTTGCCCGGCTGTTGGCAAAATACGTACGCAGCGAAAACGTTATCACGCTGACTGAAGCCATTCACCGGTTGACCGGGCTGCCCGCCCGGCAGTTGCGTCTGCGCGAGAGAGGTCAACTACAACCAGGCTTTTATGCAGATCTGGTCGTATTTGCTCCAGACAAGGTTCAAGATCACGCAACCTACGCCCAACCCCACCAATACAGTACTGGTGTCAAACATGTCTGGGTCAACGGCGTGCGGGTGCTGCGCAACGGCGAACATACCGGCAACATGCCGGGACAGGTTGTACGCGGGCCGGGCTGGCGGGGTCATCAACCGCAAGCACAGACCAAGCCGGAATGAGTGCTCATCGACCCAGCTCAATTCAGGTAAACTGTCAGGTTTTTATCTAGCCAGCCCATGCCTCGCTTTAACGTCGACCTAAACGACCGGTCCCTCGGTTACGCCCGCGCCATACTGCTGATCTCTCTGGTGGGCATGGGTTTCGGGTTCACCGTTTTGTTTGCCATCCTTGCCCCGCTTGGCCGCGAGGTGGGTTTCAGTGAGTTCGAAATCAGCAGCATTATTGCCGCCTCGTCGTTGACCGTGTTTCTCGCCAGTCCCCGCTGGGGGCGACTCAGCGATCGTTACGGACGCAAAAGAATTCTCCTGGTGGGCTTATTGGGTTATGTGTTCGGTACCCTCCTGTTTGCCAGTGTTTTTCACATGACGCTGGTCGGACTGTTGCTGCCCGGCACCGGTTTTGCCGCACTGATGATCTCGCGGATCATCCACGCTTCACTGATGGCCGCCATGATGCCTTCAGCCAGCGCTTACATGGCTGACATCACCGATCTTGAGGGCCGCACTAAGGGTATGGGTGCTGTGGGCGCAGCGACCAATCTGGGCAACATCATTGGACCTGCTGCTGGCGGTATGCTGGCTGCTATTACACTGCTGACGCCCTTGTGGGTAGCCGCAGGGCTCGCCATGATTACGGCAGTTTTTGTTATCTTCTTTTTGCCTGAGTCGCCACATAAGGCCAACCCCGCGCAACCGCCGCCCCGAGTCCGCTACACCGATCCCCGCATTCTGCCGTTTGTCGGGGTTGGCGTGCTGATGTTCATGGGTATGGCTCTGGTGCAGCAGACACTGGCGTTTCGCTTTCAGGACGTTCTTGACCTGACCGCTGTGGAAACCGCCCAGACCTTCGGGCTGGCCATGGGTCTGTCTGCTGCCACCTCGCTGGCCAGCCAGTTATTTCTGATGCAGCGCTTTAGCTTGCAGCCCTTCCAATGGTTGTTGGTCGCCCTGCCCATTCTCACGCTGGCTTTTCTGTGCATGGCGTTGGCCAACACCCAATGGCTGCTGATGGGCGCTATGCTGCTGCAGGGGGCAGGCATGGGGATCGCCGGGCCGGCTTTTATGGCCGGCGCATCGCTGGCGGTTTCAGCTCAGGAACAGGGCGCGGTGGCGGGGGTTGCAGGCTC
>JBCCUW010000166.1:0-8482 GCA_039196385.1 Pseudomonadota bacterium | reverse complement strand
CTCAACTGCCGACGACCTGCTTTTGAACTGGTGGTTGGCAGTTGAGAGTGCGTAGCCGTGCGTCTTGCTCAGACGGTTGCAGGCGATGCCTGAATTTTGGATGGACGTAGTCAGCCAGAGTACTTTGCCCAGCACCGGCCTCGAACAATTTATCCAGCAGGTCCGGATAAAACTCTTGCAGGTGCATGCGTAGTCGGCCCATAAAAAAATGCGGGTGTACTGACTGGGGAACACCTGTGCGCTTCCAGTCCCAGGCGTTTTCGGGCTGCAGAGAGGGGTCAGTTGGTGGGTCGCGCTCGACCAGCGTAACCCGAATTCCCTGCCTGTGTAGCGCGATTGCGCTCATCAATCCCGCGATGCCGGCGCCGACGATGACGGCGTGTTTTGTTTTGTGTAATTGGCTCATTTAGAGATTTATATTATTAATGCGTATATTAATCAATAAATATATTGCGCAATAGTTAATTATTGTTGACCATAGACTCGATTTTGAGCATATTTGACACAGAGAGGAGAGCGCCTGATGCACGATCTGTTGATTAAAAACGGTCTGGTTGTGGATGGAACTGGTGAGCAACCGCGAGTAGCAGATGTGCTGGTGGATGCCGGCCGTATTGCGGCCGTTGAGCCCGGAATCGGCGCTGGTGCGTATCGTATCCTCGATGCGGATGGCAGCATTGTAACCCCAGGGTTTGTCGATATTCATACGCACTATGATGGGCAGGTCACGTGGGACGACACGCTGGAGCCATCAGCGAGTCACGGCACGACTACAGTGATTACGGGTAATTGCGGCGTGGGTTTTGCGCCGGTTAGACCCGGTGGCCACACCCAACTCATCGAACTAATGGAAGGGGTAGAAGATATTCCTGGGACCGCCCTGTATGAGGGTATCGACTGGTCGTGGGAGAGTTTTCCAGACTATCTGGATCTGTTGGCAGGTAAAGTCTGGAGCATGGACGTGGGCACACAGGTGGCCCATGGTGCCGTTCGTGCTTATGTTATGGGCGAACGCGGTATTCGTAATGAAGGCGCCACGCGCGACGACATTGGCGCGATGGCAGAGCTCACTTCTGAAGCCATGTCAGCGGGTGCGCTGGGATTCTCTACTTCACGTATTCTTGGCCATCAGTCCGTGCATGGCGATCCTGTTCCGGGTACGTTTGCCTCCGAAGCGGAACTGTTTGCCATTGGCGCAGCCATGCAGCCGTTCGGTACGGTATTTGAGCTGGTACCGGGTGGCTCCGTTGGTCAGGGTGGGTTGCCACTGGGCAACAACGAACCGGTGCTCGACCAGGAGCTGGAATGGATGACCCGCTTGTCCTGTGAAACGGGGTTGCCGCTTACCTTTCTGATCGTTGAATTTCTCGAAGATCCGGATGTGTGGCGTAAAGTGATGGAGTTTGTCGGCAACGCCAATCACGCAGGCGCGCGCTTGTTCCCGCAAACCGCCAGTCGGCCTGCCGGTGTGCTTCTGTCATGGCAATCCAATCATCTGTTTCAACGTCGGCCGAGTTACCTTGCAATTGCCGATTTGCCAATTGCACAGAAACTGACTGCTTTGGCACGTGACGATGTCCGTGCGGCAATTCTGTCTGAGGACAGTTTGCCGCCGCTATCTGAATCCATTAACGATGCGATGCACCTCATCATCGAACGGAACATTGAGAATGTGTTCCCGCTGGGCCAGCCGGTCAATTATGAACCCGCCGCTGACTCCTCCATCGCGGCCCAGGCGCGGCGTGAGGGAGTCAGCTCGGAGGCGTATATGTACGATGCCATGCTGGCGGATGGGGGTCGCGCCATCCTGATGATGCCCGGGCTGAATTTCGCGCGGGGCGATTGCGCGGCAATTTTCAATATGATGGCGGATGAAAACTCGGTCATCGGGTTGGCGGATGGTGGTGCGCACTGTGGGCTGATTTGTGACGCGTCCAGCACGACGCATCTGCTTACCTACTGGGCGCGAGACCGACCGGGGCCAAAATTGCCACTGGAATACCTCATTAAAAAGCAGTGTGCTGATAACGCCCGCCTCTATGGCCTTAACGACCGCGGCGTTTTGGCGCCGGGCAAGCGCGCAGATGTAAATGTGATTGACTATGACCATTTGCAACTTGGCCAGCCGTATCCGACAAATGATCTGCCCGCTGGGGGACAGCGCTTCCTGCAGGCTGCCAGCGGCTATCGGGCAACCATTGTGCATGGCGAATTTGTGCGTGAACTGGACGAGGACACCGGTGCTCGGCCAGGTCGTTTATTAAGGGGGCGAAGATGAATCAAGGTGATCGCGAGAAGCGCAATATGGAACGGGTCAAACATTGGGAGTGGGCCTGGAACAACGACGTCATGCGCATGGTCGATGAGTGTTATGCCGAAGACTGTGAGGTCAGCGATATGTTACGTGGCCGCACGTTCAGGGGGCGCGCGGAACTACGCCTCATCGAAGAGCAGATGATGCAGCTTGATAGCAGTCGACGTATGACCATTACCAATATGGTGCCTGCGGGAAATACCGTAGCGGTTGAGATGGATGCCAGTTGGGGCGACGGAGCTGCGGTAGTGAAGAGTTCCGTGTTTTTGACGTTTGATGATGAAGGGCTGATTGTGGTGGATCATAGTTACGGGGGAGACCCGAATGGCGCGGCGGAAAATGATCCGCGAGAAAGGTAGCTGTATCCCGTTGTTGTAAGTCTGCGGGGATAGGCTGGGCATGATGGGTTGTGACTGAACTTGGAGAGGGGACACAATGAGAAGATTGATCTCGATTCTGGCCAGTGTGTTTGCGTTGTTGTTGCCGCTGTCGCCAAAGGCCGCGGAAATAGAGGAAATTGTCGTTACGGCGGAGAAGCGCGAAGGAACGCTTCAGGAGACGCCCATTGCCGTCACCGCGGTGACGCGAGAAAACCTGGAGCTGAGGAACATTGATGACTTGGGTCAGTTGCAGTTTGTGGCACCTGGCCTGGTGTTTGCAGAACTTGCCGACATGGCTCAAATCACCATGCGCGGCGTTGGTGTTGATATCTCGCAGATGGATGCAGAGCCCGGTGTGGCCGTTTATGCGGATGGCACCTATCGTGGCGGGTTGACCTCGTCAGCTTCCCTGCTGTTTGATCTGGAACGGGTTGAGGTACTGCGTGGGCCCCAGGGCACCTTGTTCGGGCGCAACTCAACCGGCGGGGCGGTCAACGTCATTTCACGTTTGCCCGGCGAAGCAAACGCTTTTGAAGCGAATTTGATTTACGGTGACTACGATCGCACCCGAGTTGAACTGTCTGGGGACGCGGTGGTGAACCCCGGGGTATTTGCGCTGCGGGGTGCGGTCGCTCACGATGCGCGGGATGGATATGCAGACAACAACTTTACCGGCCGCGAAGAAGACGACGCGGAATCGATATTTGCCAAAGCCGCTATGGTATTTACGCCGAGTGATACGGTAAGTCTGATAGTACGAGCCGAGTATACCGACAGCGAGATTGGCGGACCTCCGTTTATCAAAACGGATGACCATCCTGTCCCGCCTCTGGGCATTACGATCGAAAACCCTGCGGGGATTCTTGCGCTACCCGGATCGTGTGGACCGGTCAGTTGTGTAGATGCATTCGGCCTGGACCTCAGCCCGCCCGGGATTGGCAGTGATGATCCGCGTGAACTATTTTCCGACGGGGATACCAACTTTGAAAGAGAGTCCTTTGGTATCAGTGCCGAGTTGGAGATTGATCTGTCAGACAACCTGCGGTTGAAATCCATCAGTTCCTATTTTGATATCAAACAGGTGGGTGATCAGACCAACAATGATGGTGTCGATATCACCTTCCTGACAGATAACTTTGTACAGACTAACGAGGAGTGGTCACAGGAACTCAATTTGAGCGGCACCAGCGGCAATCTCGAATGGATGGTGGGCGCCTACTACTATGAATCTGATATCGATCAGATTTTTGAGTTTACTCTTCCCGCGTTACAGGCAACTTATGAGGCTGTCTTCGGGATATTTGGCGGTGGGCCACCGTTGCCATCCGGTTCACTGGCTTTTTTCGGGAGCCGACTGGACGGGTCGATGACACCGGTCCCATTTCTCGACTTTAGGGTCACGCAGGATCTCACATCGGTCGCAGTTTTCGGTCAGGGCACCTATAACCTTACCGACCGCTTGCGCGCCACGGTCGGCGTGCGCTGGACTGAGGACGAAAAAGAAGACGTGCAGACCGTTGTCAACAATCTGGGCGGTGATTTCTGTCGTGACATAGAGCTGAAAGAAGACTGGAGCGAAACCACCTGGCGAATTGGATTAGATGCGGATCTGGGTGATAACACACTGCTTTATGGTTCCGTCTCGACGGGGTTCAAATCAGGCGGTTTTAATGGTGGTACGTGCAACAATCCGTTTGAACCGGAAACGCTGTTAGCCTACGAGGTAGGTACTAAGTCTCGATTTTTTGACAACACGCTCCAGCTGAATTTGACGGCGTTTCTGTATGACTATGAAGATCTGCAGGCACGTCTGTTTGTGAACAACGCGTCCATTGTCGAAAATGCGGCCGATGCAGAAACTTATGGGTTTGAGGCGGAATGGTTGTGGTTGGCCACGCAAGCGCTGCGCATTGACGGCTCTGTGTCGTACCTGAGTGCCGAGTTTGATGATTTTCTTTCCACCGATCCTTTGAACCCACAGATCGGTACTAACTGCGATCCTGTGACAGGGTTGGATTGTGTACAACAATTGTCTGGCAATGACCTTCTGCGAGCACCAGAGTGGAAAGCCACGGTTTCTGCAGAGTACGACATCAGTCTGGGTGACAACGGTTTGCTGACTTTGCGCGGCGAGTATTCGTATACCGATGAGATGTACCACACGGTCTTCAATAACGACTTTGCCCGCCAGGATGATATTTCTCTCACCAATCTTCGCCTGATTTGGGCGCCTGGTGGCGAGTTGAGTAAGTTCCGATTTATCGCCTTTGTTGAAAATGTAAGTGACGAGGAGTTTGTTGTTATCCACGCTCCGGGTGCTACAACAGGGGGGACTATTTCCCAATTTGGACCGCCTAGAACTTGGGGTTTGCAAATGCGCTACGGCGCGAGTAACTGAACTAGGGGCTGACATGACTGAAGACCTGGAGTCGATTCGGCGCAAATATCAGGAAGAGCGTGATCGTCGCCTGAGGCGTGACGGGAACGCACAGTATCGGTCGGTGGACGGGCAGCTGAAGAAGTTTGTGTTTGACCCCTACGTTGAACCGGGGTATTCCCGGGCACCCAGAACTGATGAAGTTGAAATTGCCATCATTGGTGGAGGTTTTGGTGGTCTCATTGCGGCAGCCAGATTAACGGAAGCGGGTCAGACAGACTTTCTCATGTTTGAGAAGGCTTCAGACTTTGGTGGTACATGGTATTGGAACCGTTATCCGGGTGCGCAGTGTGATATCGAATCATACATATACCTGCCGTTGCTGGAAGAGACCGGGTACATCCCGCAGGAGAAGTACTCTTTTCAGCCGGAGATTTTTGCCCACGCGCAGAGGATTGGCGAGCACTTTGCCTTGTATGACAAAGCGCTTTTGCAGACCCAAGTGAAGGAAATCCGCTGGTACGACGAACAATCTGTTTGGGTTATCCGGACAGATCGTGATGATGTTATCAAGGCTCGCTTTGTTGTCATGTCCAACGGTCCGCTTAATCGTCCGAAGTTGCCGGCCTTGGATGGCATAGAGTCCTTTAAGGGACATTCGTTCCATACTAGCCGGTGGGACTATGAATATACGGGGGGTAGTGCGCAAGGTGGGCTGACGAAACTGGCGGATAAGAAGGTTGGCATTATCGGAACGGGTGCTACAGCAATTCAGACAGTGCCGCACCTGGGTGCGGCAGCTGGATCGTTACACGTTTTTCAACGTACGCCTTCGTCTGTGGATGTGCGTGGGAACAAGCCAACAGATTCAAATTGGGCCAGTCAGCTGCAACCCGGGTGGCAGGCGAGCCGTCGCGATAATTTTGCCGCTGTGGTTTCCGGCGTGGCGGTTGAGGAGGATCTGGTGGCTGACGGTTGGACGGACATTGTCCGCAATCTTGCGACGCTGGTGCCAACCGAAAATTCTACGACGATGTCTGCAGAAAAAGGCGCGGAGCTCATGGAGCGCGCGGACATGGCAAAAATGAACCAGATCCGCGCGCGGGTCGATAAATATGTTAGCAACCCGGAGACCGCTCAAGCACTGAAACCCTGGTACCGGCAGTTCTGCAAGCGTCCAACTTTCAACGATGACTATTTGCCGACGTTTAATCGTGACAATGTGATCCTGGTTGATACGCAAGGCGGTGGGGTTGATGAGATCACCGAAAACGGAGTAATGGTAGATGGAGTAGAGTATCCGTTGGATTGCCTCATTTTTGCCACGGGTTTCGAAGTGGGTACAGACTACAGCCAGCGAGCTGAATTCTCGATTATAGGGCGCGGTGGCAGGACTTTGGCCGAACATTGGCAAGACGGCATGCGTACATTCCATGGTTTCTACAGTCACGGATTTCCTAATTGTTTCCACATGGGCATTACGCAAAATGGGTTGTCGGTAAATTTTACTTCCATGTTGGACCCTCAGGCTCGGCACATTGCCTACGTAATCCAGCAGGCAGGTGTGCGTCAGGCACAAGTGATCGAGCCTACTGCTGAGGCGGAGGCGGAGTGGGTGGAAACCATCAAACAAATGGCGCTTGGTAACCGCGAGTTCTTTGAAGCCTGCACGCCGGGTTATTACAACAATGAAGGGAAGCCTGGTAGCGGGGTTGGCCTGGCGGACCAGCAATATGGGGGTGGTGCTGTGGCGTTTTATCAACTGGTGGCGGACTGGCAGGCAGAAGGTTCTATGGAGGGTTTATCCATTCGCTGATGGGAACTTGCACGGAGTCTTGTTTAGAAAGGCGTACCGGCGTTCGCATTCCCGCAGGTTAGTCGGCCTGGCTTCGCGTAAAAACCCTGTTCTCGTCGGCGTAGAACTCGGCGAAACGTGATTTGCGGACTTCACCCGGCGGGAAAGAAGGACCCGGGGCCGGTACCAGTTGGCGTGGATCGATGCGCTCGCCGGTGAACTCATCAACAAGTACGGGCTTCACCTGGTGCCCCGTTTCACGATGGTGGAGCAGGATTGGGGCCGCGTTGTCCTTGAAGTACCACTTTTCCCCAAACGACATGACGGCCATGAGCACGAGCGTCGCGTCGTAACCTTTCTCGGTCAGATGATATTCGAATCTCGGTGGGCCACTTTGATATTGGCGTTTTTCCAGCAGGCCTTCCTCTACCAACTGTTTGAGCCTGGTTGTCAGGATGTTACGGCCGATATTCAGCCATTGCTGGATGTCCTGAAACCGATGGATGCCGTACAGGCACTCACGCAGAATGAGTGGGTTCCACCAGTCGCCGAGAATATCCAGGGATCTTGCGATAGAGCAGGGTTCTTCGCTGAACGTTGATCTTTTCATGCCGCTAAGATACTGAGTTGCATAATGGAACTCAAACGCTTATTGTGAGTTCTATTATGCAACTCGTAGGGTTCGAAAGGGATATGCTAAAGGGCGGAATGAGCGAAACCGTGCAAGGCCTACGCGGCATCGGCTGGCTGGCCATGCTGGGGCTGGTGAACCTGATGTCGGCGTGTACCATCGCCCGACCCGTGGAACTGCCAGCTACTGCCAACCTTGCCGCTGACGAGCCGGTATATGTTGCGTTGTCTGACGCGGTTTACAAAAAGGATTTGTTTTCCCGGGTAAGGTTCTGGCGGCAGACTTTCAGTGTGGTGAATACCCTTGAAGATCAAGCCGGCTTTCTCGCCTTTTCGGCGCGGATCGAGTTGCTGGGTAACCGGGCTTCAACCATGACGGTATGGCGGGATCGCGCCAGCATGCGCACCTTTGCCTATGGCGACGGCCTGCACCGAGAGGTTGTTGCCCAGGATACGACGCTGCTGGATTCTGTCTTTTATGGTGGTGAGTTCAAAGCGAACGAGCTGCCCAGTTGGGAGACGGCGCTCGAGCTGCTGCGGGAAGAAGGTCGGCACTACTACGAGTAGTGTGAGAGTAGATCGCAATACAGCCTGGCTCATGTGCCAGCCCGTTTTTCATCACCTGGAACACCCGTTCGACTAATACACCAAGTACTATTCGTGGCGAACAACTTCATAACAATTACTTAATTGACTCCCTTTCACAGCGTGGGTAATTTGAAGAATCACTTATATCGATAGTTATCGCGTAACAGTCATGAACTACCAGAAATTGGTTTGCTGGGGAGATAGTCAGACGTTTGGTGCGCGAACTTACGGGTGTTACCCGATGCATCTGGTGCGTATTCTCAACGAAGAAACCAGATATACGTGGATTACCAACAACCTCAGTGAAAATGGCTTGACCGCGCGTGATCTATGGTTCCGGATCGCCAGAGAAGTGCCAAACCTGGCAGACTTCTACAGTGCTTGTTTACTTATCGGTG
>JBCCUW010000165.1:0-8496 GCA_039196385.1 Pseudomonadota bacterium | reverse complement strand
TGGGGTTAGAGACTTTGAAGTCGACCAGGGTGAGAGAAGTTTCACTTTCACGCTTCACCGAAATAATAAAAGGATCAATACTGGCTCTCGGATTCGGCGTAGGATCGAACGGGCTTGCGGGATCAGCCGGGTCCAAGCCATTGAATATATTGTAGGCGCCAGGCTGGTCGGACAATAAAGCCTGCTGGAACAAGGTATGGCTGAGCCGGTTGTCCGTCTCGTCAACGGTTTCCGCTTCGCTGTAGACCACCGCGGTATCAAAGTCCCAGGCACCAATGGTGCCCTGCAGACCGGTGACAAAACGGTAACTGGTGTCTTCTACGTTCACCTGCCGAAATCCGGTATCAAACGCCGTGAAATTGCGGATGACAAAGGGGAGTCCCTCATCGGGTACGGTTGGATCCCCTGCCGGTACCACCCGGTTGGGGTTCACCCGTCCATCAGCAAAAGTCACCGGGCCCAGCGGGTTCCAATAGTAGTCTGCGGGTACAGTGAAACGACCATTCGAAAGCAGACCAGCCTGTTCCCGGGTACGATCTACTTCAGCCTGGTAATAACCCAGCTCGGTATACCATTGGTAACCGTTGTCAAAATCGTGGGTGATATAAGAAAACAGATTCAACCGGTCAGAATCCGGAGACAACTCCCGGGTACGATTGCGATCTATCCGCAAAGCTCTGTCTGAACTACCCGGATCCAGACAGAGCTGGTCCGGCAGAAGGAAGTCGCAATCGGCGGCTGACAACAGATCCCCGTTATCCCGCACCAGATCTGTTGGGCGGACATGCACCCGACCCACATCACCTTCATAAATGTACTCACCCCAGCCCAGGAACAGGCTGGAACGATTATCCAGACTCGCATCTCCGGCAAACAAAGGATCGCCAGCAAACTCGCCGCGCAGGTCGGAGGTTTCGGCGTAGTCGCGTTCATCTGCGGCGAATCCCGATTTGTCGTAATACGTTCCAGAGACCATGACCCGAGTGCGTCCGTCATTAAAACTGAAGCCGGTAGCGCCGTTGATCGTGGTTTCATCCAGATCGGTGCCCTCTGAAAGCCCATAACGCACGTTAAATTCCGTGCCTTCAAAGTCATCTTTCAGCACGTAGTTCACCACGCCGGCCACAGCATCAGTCCCGTACAACGCAGCAGCACCGTCGCGCAGAACTTCCAGGCGCTCCAGACCCATCACCGGCAGGGTGTTAGCGTTTGTTGTCACTACCGGAATGCGGTTTTCCGTCTGGGTTCCCGGGTGCAGCACCATACGCCGGCCATTAATCAGCGTCAAAGTGTTGCCCGTACCCAGTCCCCTGAGATTGATCGAGTTCACATCACCCCGCGCCGCGTTAACCCCCGTGGTCACCGCCTCGTTAAAACCAACAAAACCCATCTGCGGTATCGAGCGAAGCAACTCGTCTCCGGTGACGGCACCGGTCAGCACCATATCATCTTCACTCAATACGGAAACCGGCAGCGAGCCGGCGATGTCCGCGCCGCGTATCTGGCTGCCGACAACGACAATTTCCTCAATAATTTCTTCTTGTGCATCTTCCGCCGCAACGCCGGGAGCGAGCGACGACAGAACCATTACGAATGCTAGTGTGTGGACGTATTTCATATTATCTGGTCTCCAAACCCCTCTCCAATTGCTTGCGAAATCACTCAACTGGTTTGCGTACAACACGGAAAATTGCACGGTGAGAGAAAATTATCAGGGACCGCCCATCAGCCGCTAATACCCATGGATAGCACTGGCATAACCCCAGGCTATGGGCGCTGATCCATGCGTTCGAATGACATCAACTGCAGGTGAGTAGCCTGCATACCGCCGGCATCGGGCACCTCGCTATTCGGGGACAACCAAGCGCTCTGCCACTCCACCAGCAACAGATCGTCCAGCTGCAACACACAATGATCCGGTTGCTCAATTTTGACAAGCAAGCGAACACCTTTAGTGGCCGTTCTGGGCATATTGAAGTCAAAGGTCACAGTGCGCACCTCGCCAGCGCCTAACATAACCGACCCCAGCCGTTGGCTTGCACCGTCCCGCAAAGCCTCCAACCAGGGCTGCGTAAGATTGCGCCGTTGCAGGTCGAACGCCAGCCTGGCGTGACAACCCTCTGCTGTTGCAGACCTCACGGAAGCCTGAACGGTCGCTGGTGTGGAAGGGCGAAAGGCCCGCTCGAATACCCGCATACCGGTCAACGCAGAACCCTGCACGAGCATATACCCATGCCCCTTCGGCGTGTTTTGCACACGCATGCCAGCGTGCTGTAGCCACGTACGTGAGGGTGTTCCATACTCCTGCCAATGGCTGAAACTGCCACGTTTCAGTAGATCTACCCCAAGGCGGTAGCCGACGTTACCGGCACGCACAGAGCGGATCAGCTGCCAGGGCAGCACGCCCAACGTCTGTAAACTATGGACCTCACCAGGGACCCGATTGCCAACGTCCACTGCGATGCTGCTGGCGCTAGCGATCTCAGCAGGAGACAGCTGCAGATGAGCACCGCTGGGGCTCACCTGCAAATGTTGTTTATCCGTCAGACGGGTCTGCCGCTGCAAAATGTCATAGCGGATTGCACCCGTTGCCGGCGTGGGTACATAACCGTTTAAATACAGCGGCACTATTTCAGCACGGTGCAACTGATCACCATCCATCCACACATACAGCAGCATGGTGAGCTGCGTACCATAGATGTATTGATCAAACAGAAAGTTACCCAGGGAGTAAGCAATCAGGCGTCCGTTGTACAGTTCGAAACCCTGCAGAACGTGAGGGTGATGGCCCAGCACTAGATCCGCACCGGCATCCACCGCACCGCGCAGACGGGTTTGTTCGAGGAGTGTCGGATACGCTTGGTACTCCAGACCACCGTGATACTGAACCACGGCTACTGCATTCGCTACCAGGTCTGACGGGACCATGGAATCCATGTCCATTTGCAGGTTGCGCAAGCTCCCCAGAGCAGCACCACCTTTATCACCCTCTGCCGCCTGATGTGGATCGAACGTTCCCGCCCAGCCGACATAACTGCGAAAGTCGTAAGCAGCCATCTTGGCCCCAGGTCGGCTGGGAGAAAAGGGATAACCCTGCCGAGCGGTCTGTTCCGTCAAGCCGGCACCCGAGTAACCCAGTCCAGCAGTCCGCAGTGCCTGCAGCGTCCGAGCCAGTCCATCTGCGCGAAAATCATAGGTATGGTTGTTACCCAGGGCCACATAATCTACGCCGACCTCACGTAACACCTGCGCAAACCCAGGCGGCGAATAGAAAGTAACGGATTTCTCCAGGGGCTCAGGAATCTCACCTTCCAGCAGGACAGTTTCCAGGTTTACACTGGTGAAATCGGCCAGCTGCAGGTATGGCGTGACAAGTTTGAGCAGCTGGCGAGCATCATCCTCCACATGTGTCGGGCGGATAAGTTGTGGCTCACCTGGCAGCGGATCAAAATATCGGCGTGCCAGCATGGTGTCACCCGCAAACGCCAGCATGACCCGGCCAGGCTGCCGGTGGACCAGCACAACATCCTGCAAGATCGGTGTGTTCGTTTGTTGCGCTGCCGCGCCGCGATGCTGATGGGCAGCCGGGGGCCAATCCGCCAACCGCAGCGTATGCACGGCGGCAAAGCAGCAGTCACCCGTAAACCGCAAACGAACATGCGTGCCTTCAACGTTGTCAAAGACGTAGACCCCATCCGCGCCCGTGACTGCGCGGGCGGCTGGCCTCGGCTCGGCGGATGCCGTGGGCGCAGGCGTTCCGTGGACCGCTTCCAGTTGCACGATAACATCAGCCAACGGTTGCCCGGAAGTATCCACAACGCGACCCGTCAGACCGGTTGACTCCGCCCTGAGCGACAGCGGCAGCAATAGTAGCAGCACTAAAACAAGAGATTTCACAACAGCTATTCTGCGCGGATAAATTCCACAGTGCCTTGTCGGATATTTGCTTTTATCATAACCGTAGTCTATAGCTCGAGAATTCCCATGCGTATCCGGCATATCGAAGTATTTCACGCAGTGTACTCCAGCGGCTCAGTCACCCAGGCGGCCCGTATGCTCAATGTTTCCCAACCATCGGTAAGCAAGGTACTGGGGCACGCGGAACTGCAGCTGGGCTTCGAACTGTTTGAACGGGTCAGCGGGAGGTTGGTGCCCACGCCGGAAGCCGAGCGTTTGTACGATCACGTCGAGCGGTTGTTCGATGAAATCGGGGTGGTGCGCCGGGTCGCCAACAATCTGCGCAATCTGGGAGACGGCAAATTACGTATCGCCGCCACACCGGCCATGGGCATGGATCTGGTGCCGAAAATGGCGGCCGAGTATATGAAGGCTTTTCCCGGTGTTTTTTTCGAGATGGAGACACTGCACTACAGCGAAATTGCCGCTGCCCTGAACGAGTCACGCATCGACATCGCCCTGGCGTTTGACCCACCGGCAAATCCCAGCTTAACCGAAATCCCCATGGGCAGCGGTCAGTTTGTGTTTATCGAACCCCCGGAACTGCAAAGTCAGTTAAAAGCTCCGATTGACCTGGCCGAACTGGCGGAGCTGCCGTTCGTGCGCTTGAACAATCGCGGGCCGCTGGGACAGATTCTGGACAATTATCTGCAGGAATCCGCCGCATCGTTGCAGGTGGTCGCCGCGACCGAGACTTACCATATCGCTAAATCGCTGGTTGCCCACGGCGTCGGCGTTTCTATTGTGGACGAAATCACCGCACGTTCCGGCGAACATCTGCCCGTACGAATTCTCCCTCTAAAATTGCCTTTGCAGTTTCAGGTGAGCTTGCTGCACCTGCGCCAGGCCCCTATTTCCCAGCCGGTTCGACATTTCATTGAGTATTCCCGGACAACCATCGCCAAGCTCCTGAACAATCCACCCCCCGCAAACGCCGACCCCGCAGCGTAGGCATACACATAACACCAAGTTATGCCTGACAGAACAATCGTGATTGGAGTCCACTGAGCTCGCCTGAATACCATGCGGGGGAGGAAAACAACCAGAGTCTGATATGCGCGTGGCTGTCATTGGCGCAGGCGTTGTAGGTGTGCTGTCTGCCTACTACTTGCGCCAGCTAAATTGCGAAGTAACTGTTTATGAACGCGACCCCACAGCGGGTAGCGGGACCAGCTTCGCGAACGGTGGGCAGTTGTCTTACAGCTTCACCGATGCCATGGCAGACCCCCAACTGCTGGCGAGGCTACCCGGCATTTTGGCCAACCGTGATCCAGCATTTCAGATTACGCCAAGCTTCAGCCGCAGTTTTCTGACCTGGGGCTTAAGTTTTATGCGCAACTGCACCCCGCGCCGACGTGATGAGAACACCCGAACTCTGGTGCGCCTGGCCTTACGCTCACAAACGTTGATGGAAACCTTTGCGACACGCTACGCGCCTGCATTTTCGTTAAACCGGGCCGGCAAGCTGGTATTGCTGGACCAGCCGCCCAATACAGAGCTGTTGCGTCGCGTAGCGCTGAAACAAGCGATGGGCGTAGATCTGCGAGTTGTGACCCGCGAAGAAATCGATAGTCTGGAGCCCAGCATTCGAGCCTGGAGTCAACCGCCTGAAGCCGGCTTGTATTCAGTGAGCGACGCTGTTGCCGACAGCCTGACGTTCACGCGCGCGCTGGCGCGAGACTTACAACAGCAGGAGGTTCAATGCTGGTTCGGTAATCCAGTACTGGCGCTGCAACAGATTCCTGATATCGGCTGGCAGGTGGTCAGCCAGGATCACACTGAGACTTACGATGCGGTCCTGCTGTGTACGGGGGCTGCTGCTGCGCCACTATTGGCGCCACTGGGTATCCGCGTACCGGTATTGCCTATGGCCGGTTACAGTGTGACGCTGCCGCGAACCGTGCGCAGCCCTGCGGTCAGCATTACCGCTCTGGCCCAGCGCACGGTATTCAGTCCCCTGGGTGAGCAGATACGTATAGCCGGGTTTGCGGATATCAATCCCGGGGCCACTCAGTGCCGGCAACGCATCAACAATATGCTCGACACATGCCGACAGCTGGCTCCGGAAGCTGCCGACTATTCAGCGCAGGAGCAATCGGGTTGGATGGGCTACCGACCCATGACCCCGAACAGCTTGCCAATTGTGGGCCCTACCCAACACCAGGGCCTGTTCACTAATTTAGGTCACGGCATGCTGGGCTGGACGCTCGCCGCTGCAACCGGCGAACAGATTGCTGCACAGATCAGCAGCGGCCAGCACTAACATCCGCCGAACAATTGTCCATGCTTTCTGTGTTTAGATAGGCGCTCACAGGCAACCCTGAGAACGAGCCGCGAAACCGCCATGGCCAGCAATTTCCATGTCGCTTAGTCAATTCCAGGAACACCGCCAACGCTGGGGGTGGGGCAAGGCATTGCACATTGTGCTGATGAACCGCCTGCAACAGCACCTGGGCATGCATTTTTTTGTGATTCAATCGCGTCCGCTGAATACTGACCCGCCCGTCCCGCAGATCCCGGACGGAGATTTCGTCGGCAACCTGGATATCGCTGGCCTGCACGCGACGGGAACCAACCCTGAGTTACAACTGGACCTCGATGATGCTGCTGAAAAGATCGCCAGAGGTGATGCGTGTTTCGGTTACGTGACCGACAGCAAACTGGTGGCTTACACCTGGCTTGCACAAAGCACCACCCGTATGGAAGAAGGCTTGTGGGTCAACTTTCCTGCCGGCTTCAGTTACGGTCATGCCGCCTTCACCCTGCCTACCCACCGCGGCCGGCGGCTGCAGCAGTTGGTGGTGAACGAGTGTGATCGCTGGCTGACCGCCCATGGACACACGCATAACATCGATTACATCCGCGTGCAGAACCATGCCTCGCTGCTCGCAGACAGACGCTATGGCAATTTGCCAATTGGTTACGCGGGATTTATCAAATGGTTTGGCAAAGTGTGGCCCTGGCGCAGCCCGGCGCTGAGCAAAATAGGATTTTACTTATACAAACCAACGTCATAACTTATCCCGGCTAAGCCCTCAGCCTGCGATATAAACAATGAACATCCAAGCGACTCCCAGCGGTTTGAACCAGGCACGCCTGGAACACATCACCCGGCACCTGACCGAAAACTATATCGAGCCAGGCAAAATCAGCGGCTGCCAGGTGCTTGTCAGCCGGCACGGTCAGGTGGCTTACCAGAGCAGCCTGGGACTGATGGACATTGAACGCAACAAACCGATGGCAGATGACGCCATCTTTCGCATCTATTCCATGACCAAGCCGATTACTTCAATTGCATTGATGCAACTTTACGAGCTGGGCCTGTTTCAACTGAACGACCCGATTCACCGGGTGATACCAGAATGGCGCAATCAGCAGGTTTTCGTGAGCGGAGAGACTAACAACATGGTGCTGGAACCGGCCCGGCAACCGATCACGTTCCGCCACATTCTCAGCCACACCGCAGGGCTGTCTTACGGTGCAACCCGCCACCCTGTTGATCAACTCTACCGGCAGCACAACGTGTCCCGTGAAGAAGGGGAAACTCTGGCCTCTTTTGTCAGCAAGCTGACGCAGGTGCCGCTGCATTTTGAACCGGGCAGCCGCTGGCTTTATTCATACGCCACCGACGTCTGCGGTCACCTCGTCGAATTGTTGTCCGGCATGCCGCTGGACGAGTACCTGGCGAAACATATTTTTGCGCCGCTGCAGATGCATGACACAGCCTTCCACGTGGCACCCGACGCGGTGGCGCGATTCTGCGCCAACTACGAGCGCGCACCGGACAAGTCGCTGCGCCTGCTGGATGATCCGGAGACCAGCAGTTATCTGCACAAACCCACGTTTTTCTCTGGCGGCGGCGGTTTAACCGGCACCACAGCCGATTACCTGCGTTTTTGCGAGATGTTACGCCAGGGAGGCGTGCTCGACGGCGCGCGCATTATCGGACCGCGCACACTCAAGATGATGCATCGCAACCATTTGCCAGACGGTCAAGACCTGTCCAGCGTTGCCAAGGGTGCATTCTCCGAAACAGCGTACGACGGCGTTGGTTTTGGTCTGGGATTTGCGACGTCTCTCGACGAAGTGGAAACCGGGGCGCTGGGAGCCGGTGACTACTATTGGGGCGGCGCTGCATCCACCATCTTCTGGGTTGACCCGGTCGAGGATCTGATTGTGATTTTTATGACCCAGCTGATGCCCTCTGCCACGTTCAACTTTCGCGGGCAGCTGAAAAACATCATTTATTCAGCGATTGAGGACTAGGGAGAGCCTGCCCCTCGCTCTAATCCGCGTACCCCGGATATCCCGGACGCACCGGATGCCCCGGAGTCCGGACGGGCGACCCGTTCGCCATCGCGGTAGTCAAGAAAATCCAGATTGACCCCATCCCGGGCCACGGTGCCCGCGTCTTTCAGATCCCGGGCCCGGGTCACCGCGCCTTTGCCGTAGCGCGTTATCAGCGCGTCGAGCGTGCGCTCCAGATTGTGCTGCCGATGGTTGGTAAACAAGTCTAGTTGGCTGGCCTGCTGCTGCCAG
>JBCCUW010000164.1:0-8518 GCA_039196385.1 Pseudomonadota bacterium | reverse complement strand
GTCCGGCATTCACTGCGCTGCTGAGACTGTGGGCTTGCGGGCTCTGGATCTGACGGGCAACCCCGTCACCAATTACAGCCAGACGGTCCAGCTGGATACCACCACTGGACGGGGCAGTTGGCAATTATTGTCAGGTAACGGTGTGCTGCAGGATACAACGCTGGATGACGGACTTGCGACCTATACCTTTGCCAGCGCAGACGCGGGCCAGGTGACACTGGTGCTGGACTATGCGGACGGGACGCCTCTGGTAGACGTTGATGTCAGCCAACTCGGTAACTCGAGTGTCAGGGATAATGACAGCGAAGGTCCGCTGACGTTTGCGCCCAGTGGTTTTACCTTGACTGCTAACCCACTGCCCAATCCACCCCCGTCGCCGCTTCTGGATCCACTCCCTGCACAGGTGGCCGGGCAAGCTTTTGCACTGCATATCAGTGCCTACGGTACCACCCCGACAGACAGGAATTGTGGCGTCATTGAATCATTCCAGGGGGCCAAAACCCTGCAGGCCTGGCAGTCGCTGGTAGACCCGGGCACTGGCGTGCGGGTCGCTAGCCTGGCCGACGTACCGGTGGGCACTGCGGCAGCGACGGCGCAGCCGGTGCCGGTGACCTTTGTTGCGGGACAGGCCACGGTGGCTGCTAAGTACAAAGACGTTGGTGCGCTGCGTTTGCACCTCAGTGACCAGTCGAATGCGACAACCCCTTTCTCTGGCGCGACAAATACGTTTGTCAGCAGACCTGCAGACATCCAGGTCAGCGCCGTGCGCACCACGGCCGGTGTGCCGAATCCGGCCGCAACCACGGCAACCGGCCCCGGTTTTGTCAGTGCAGGCAGCCCTTTTACGGTGATTGTTGATGTCCTTGATGCGGAAGGTGACCTGACGCCCAACTACGGACGCGAGGCGGTAGCCGAAGGTCTGCAGATCGAATCTGCCCAACTGCAGCTGCCGGCGGGTGGGCGTAACGGCAGTGCTGATGACGGTAGTCTGGGAGGGGCCACAGCCTTTGCTCCGGGACTCCTACAGGGACGTTTTGCCAATGATAGCGCCGTCTTTGATGAAAGTGGCATCGTCCGGCTGCGCGCATCGATAGCAGACGGCGACTATATGGGTGCCGGTGCGCCGATTGGCACGTTGAGTGAACCGGTGGGTCGCTTTTTCCCGGACCGGTTTACGTTGCACAACGCCCGGGTGCAGGCGGCCTGTAATGGATTTACATACATGGACCAGCCCCAGCTGGGTGTCTTCTATGCCGTCCAGGCGGACAATACGCTGGGGCAGCCGTTGTTTAATTATGACGACACTTTGCTAGGTAGTGGGGCTACGGCGGTGGTCGGCCATGCGGCAGAACATGCGGACAGTGGGGTGGACCTGGCAGGACGCGTCAGTCCAGGCACGGCGGTCTGGCAGAGTGGCCAATATCTTATCCAGCAACCGTCCGCAGTCTTCAATCGGGTGGCGGCGCCGGATGGACCTTATGATGATCTGGTGCTGGGTGTGCGGGTTGCAGATGCCTTGGATAACCGCCAACTTGCCGGCCTGGACATGCATGCTGCGGCTGCCGGGAACTGCGTGGCGGCGGGTAATTGCAGCGCCAGGCGCATTGGCAGCAGCGCCGTGTACTATGGCCGTTTGCTCGTGCTGCCGGCGTTTGGCGCAGAATCAGCGGATCTGGACATTGGTGCAGAGGCGCAGGTGTTCAACGGCGCGGGTTTTGTGGAACACGCCCTGGATGACTGCACGACGTACCAGTCAGCGGACTTGAACCTGACCAACTACTCGGGGAATCTCCAGGCTGCGGATACTGGTGTGATCGGTCCGCTCACCAGCCAGCCGCTGGTGGCAGGGCAGGTGAATACGGCACTGCCGCCCTTATTACAGGCGCCCGGCCTGGGCAACGAAGGGAGTGTGCAGGTGTCATTTGATGTGGCCGCCTGGCTGCGCTTCAGTTGGCAGGGTGGTGCGCCACAGAATCCTTCTGCCCCCGCCGTGTTCGGCAGTTATCGCGGCCACCAACGGATTATTTACTGGGCGCAGGACCCCTGATCAGACACAGCGGCCACCATCAACTTCCATGGCGACACCGGTAATCATTGCCGCATCGTCACTGCACAAAAACGTCGCTGCAGCACCAATATCCGCCGGGGTGGAGAATCTCCCGAGCGGAATAGTGGCCAGAAAACGCTCGCGATTAGCGCTGGTGTCTTCACCCATAAAGGTGGCCAGCAGCGGTGTTTCTCCCGCAACCGGGTTAATCGCGTTGACGCGTATGTTGAACGGGGCCAGCTCAACCGCCATGGACTTTGTGGCGGTAATCACCCAGCCCTTGGATGCGTTGTACCAGGTGAGGTTGGGGCGCGGGCTGACCCCGGCGGTGGACGCGATATTCAGAATGGTACCGGCTTGTGCTGTTTTCATCCGAGGTACAACCAGCTGGCAGGCCAGGTAGATGGCGTACATGTTGACTTGTGAGAGGCGTTTGAAGTCGTCTTCAGCAACCTGTTCCAGTGGCGTGGGCAACAAACCCACACCCGCGTTGTTGACCAGGATGTCGATCTGGTCACCCCACGCGTAACAAGCGTCGACCGCGGCAGAAAAAGAGGCATTCTGGGTAATATCCGCCGGCACGGCTTTGGCGTTTTCGCCCAGGTTTGCCGCTGCGGCCTGGGCTGCATCAGCATCGATATCGACAATACAGACCCGCGCGCCGGCCTCGACGAACGCGGTAGCGATACCCAGACCAAACCCTGAAGCAGCACCTGTAATTAACGCAGTTTTTTCATGCAAACTGTTCATCAGGCCTGACTGGTGCCCGGGTGCAGGAGGTTGTGCAGAGCGAGCAACATGACTTTTGCAGAATCCAGCATGTCCTGTACCTCAACATACTCGTCGGGTTGATGGGCAAGGGTCAGGATGCCCGGGCCGTACGCAATGCAATTGCTCAGTTTACCGATTCGGTCAATATGTTTCTGATCGTAGGTGCCGGGAGAAACCACCATGCTGGCAGGTTTGTTGAGCACCTGCTGTATCGCATGGGCCACTTCGGTGACCACTGGCGCGCTGGCGCTGGTCATGGTGGGGATCACTTCAAACAGATCCCGGAGGCGGTAGTCAAAACCGCTGCGCTGGCTCTTCAGCGCCTCGAGAATATTGCCGACTTCTGCTTTCACCTCATCAAGCTCTTCTTCGATCAGGAAACGCCGGTCAATCACCATACGACAGGAGTCTGCCACCAGCGCGGTCGGCAGACCGTCAAATTCTTCACCCTCGCCACCATGCAGCGAATTGATGTTCAGTGTCGATTGGCGGGCGCCGTCTGGCACGACAGGCATGCTGGTGTGTTTCTGCGCCAGAGCAGGGTAAAGCTCGTTTTCGAATTTTGTGAGCACAGCCCCCATGTGCCGGATAGCGCTGTCGCCGTCAAAGGGCATAGAGCCGTGGGCGATCCTCCCCATGGTCTCAATTTCCGCCCACCAGACACCGCGATGTCCCAGGCAGACGCGGTCTTTGTCCAAGGGTTCTGGAATGATCACGTGATCAATACGTGGCGCGGCCATAATGCCTTTTTCTGCCAGGTAAGCGACGCCGCCGTAGCCGCCCGACTCTTCGTCTGCGGTGCCGGAAATCTCAATGGCGCCCGGGTGTTGCGGAAACATCTCCAGATAGGTTTCCACCGCGATCACCGAAGCAGCCAGGCCGCCTTTCATATCACACGCGCCGCGGCCATAGATGCGGTCGCCGATCAGTTCGGCAGCAAACGGGTCCTGTTGCCAGTTGGCGCCCACGGCGACTACATCGATGTGTGAATTGAAGTGCACACAAGGGCCTGCACCATTGTCCCGGCGGGCGACCACGTTCATCCGCGGGTATTGGTCACTGTCACCGGGGCTGCCCTCTGCGCGTACATATTCAACGTCAAATTGTCGAGCGGTGAGTCGATCACCGAGGAAGTGGCAGCAGTCTGCGTAAAATTCACCGGGTGGATTGAGCGTCGGAATGCGGATCAGGTCCTGGGTTAGCTGAATCAGCTCTTCCCGCTTGCTGTCGATACGTTCGCTGACCTGTTGCAGGCTAATAGGATGATCAGTCGGCATGTTCTGCAGGGCTCCTGCTGGCTTCATAAACACCGCGCGCAATAGCGCGGCTCATGGTATTGGCCGCCAGCGTGCCCAACTCGCCGAAGCGTGCCGGCTCCTGGGTGACACGGCCCGTGGACACCACAAAGATCAGATCGCCATCTGCTGCGGTGTGCACCGGGTATAGTGCCCGGGCAAAGCCGTCGTGTGCGCTGACGGCCACCTGTTTGGCCTCAGCAGCCGTCAGGGCAATATCGGTGACCACTAACCCCAGGGTGGTGTTAACACCCAGTTCGCTCGGACTGCTTTTGGTTCTGGGTAATCTGGCATCCGCAGGCCAGGGTTCGGGTAAGCCGTAACCACCAAATTCGTCGTTTTCTTCGAACGGAGCAGCCCAGAAATGCCGTGTGTCGCCGATCATCGGTGAGCCAACGGCATTGACTGCAGCGCACGACAGAATCTGTCCGTTGGCGAAAGCACTTGCCGCCATGCCGAACCCACCTGGGGTGGTGGCGGTCTGGGCGCCAATTGCTGCGCCGACGGCACCCAGGCGGGGCGTGCCGGTCTGGTTACAGGCTGCAGCGTAACCCAGCTCGCGATAGGGTGAATATCGTCCCCAGTCTTTGTCACCACCGTTGCGCATATCGAACAGAATGGCACACGGCACGATGGGTATGCGGACCGGTTCCAGCAGACGCCCGCGATTGTGTTCGCGCAGCCAGGCTTGAACTCCGCCTGCAGCATCCAGCCCAAACGCGGAACCACCGGCAAACACGATTGCGTCTATTTCATCCACTGTGTTTTCCGGTGCCAGCAGTTCAGTTTCGCGGGTCCCGGGCGCCGCCCCCATGATGTGTACGGCCGCGGTGGCAGGTTGCTCAAAAACGAATGCCGTGGCGCCGGTCAGCACCTTCAGGTCTTCTGCGTGACCAGCACTGACGCCGGGAATGGGTATGGTGAATTGAGCCGACATGTCACGCAGTGTATTGCATTTGACGGCTCGAACTCTAGCCTGAGGGCTGCTACCCTCCTTGGCAGGGAGCGGAGAAATGGTTTTGACGACACCAGTAGAACAAGCTCAACAGTTACAGGAACTGGTGCGCGCACACGCGGACCAGTCTGAACAACAACGTCACCTGGCAGCGCCGGTGGCAGAGGCGTTTGCGCGGCACGGCCTGTATCGTATTGCAGCACCCGAAGATGCGCTGGGCAGCGCGGCGGATCCACTGACGCAGGTAGAAACAATTGAGGCGGTGGCTTACGCAGACGGCAGCGCGGCGTGGAACCTGATGATCGGCATTGAATCATTCGGTCTGATTGCGCCAGGGTTTGGTGCCTGTCAGCATCTCATCAAAGATCCGGCTGTGGTGATGTGCAGCAGTACCGCCGCGGTCGGCCGTGCAGACAAAGTGCCGGGTGGCTATCGCATAAACGGGCGCTGGCAGTTTGTCAGTGGCTGCCATAACAGCAGCCTGTTTGGCGCCACGGTGCGAGTGTGGGACAACGGCGAGATGTTGAGTGATATGACCAATCGTTACGCCATGCTGGAACGACCGCAATGGGAGATCCTGGATACCTGGCACACCGCTGGTCTGTGTGGTTCCGGCTCGCATGATGTGGTGGCTGAAGATGCTTTTATTCCGGAGACTCAGCTGATTGCGCCCATTGGTGGTACCCGGCACGATTCGCCGTTGCTGAATTTCCCGCTTGGCGCCCGGCTGGCTTATAACAAAGTTGGTATTGCCTGGGGTCTGGCTCGAGCTGCTGTTGATGCGTTTGTGGCCCTGGCAGAAGGCAAAACACCCCGCTTCAGCGCCCGCGGCTTGCGCGAGCGGCCCAGAGCGCAACGTGCGGTGGCGGAAGCAGAAGTTAAACTACGCGCCGGTCGGGCCCTGGTGGTGGAACTGTTGGAACAGATGTGGGTGCAGGTACAGGCGCGCGAGCACATTACCAGTGAAGAGCGCGCGTTGTTTCAGTTGGCCTGTTCGGATGCGGTGCGTAACTGTATCGCAGCCGTGCAGCAGTTGGTTGAAGCAGCGGGCACCACAGCCAATCAGAAAGGTCATCCATTGGAGCGCATCGAGCGGGACATTAAAGTGGTTGGTCAACACATTACGGTTGCAGCACACCACATCGAAGACGCTGGCCGACTGCTGCTGGGATTACCCGCCCAGGAGATGATGCTGGCGGGTATGCCGGCGCCACACCAGCAAGAGAACCAGCAAGAGAACCGGTAGGAACACCGGCAAGAGAACCGGCAGGCGGCCGAGTAAACGCTCAGCTGAGCATACGCACTTCCCGCTGTGGAAATGGAATCGAAACGTTGTGTTCTTTGAACGTGGAGAACACTTCCAGATTCACCTGATGCACGGTATGGAAGTAACCGCCGGTCGGGGTCCAGTAGCGGTACTCGATATTGACGCTGGAGTCACCAAAACTGGTGATGCCCACCTCGGGCGGAGTGGTTTTGACCACGTCTTCGTGACTGTTCAGCACCCCGCGGATCAAGTTGATGGCTTTGTTCGGATCTTCCGCGTAAGCAATCCCTATCACCCCCTCGACAATCCGGTTGGACTCGGAATTGGTATGTATTTCTCCCACAATGTGTTTGTTGGGGATGGTGATCAGTTCACCGTCTTCTGCGCGGAGCTGGGTCGCCGCAAGCGTGATTTCTTCGACCTGTCCCGCACAGCCCTGCGTGCTGATGGTATCGCCGACACGATACATGCGGGTCAGAATAATCATCAGGCCAGCGCCATAGTTGGATACCGGTCCCTGCAGAGCCAGACTTAACCCCACCGCAGCACCACCGATGGCAGCAATCATGGGGGTAATCGAAATGCCCAGTTGGCTGAGCGCAATAATGCCGAACATCACCAGCACCAGTAGGCGCACGGTGGAGGCAATAAACTGGCGCAGGGTCACATCAACATTGCGTCGTTCCAGAATCCGCAGCAGTAATCTGGAAACCCATCGGCCCACAATCAAGCCGGCAATGATCACCAGCACCGCACCAAATAGCTGGAAGGAATAACCCACCAGGTAATCCAAAGCGACCTGGTAAATCTGAGTAATGAAATCGAATTGCTGGGTAATTCGTTCATCCATGCTGCAGTCCTCCTGTTGCCGCCATGCTCACGGCGCTGATGCTCATGCTGCTGACTCTATCGCGGCCAGTTTGCGAATTCTCTGGTGATCGTTGCTGGTTTGCCAGAGCCGCCAGCCCACCGCCAGCGCGACCAGTGTCAGGCCAACGGTGAGGCCGGTCCAGTAACCGTATACGCCCGGAGCCAGTCCTGGCCATATTAATCCCTCGGCTAAGGCATAACCCAGCGGTACCGCGATAAACCAGTAGCCAATCAAACCAGCATACATTGGCATCTGGGTGTCTTTGTACCCACGCAGCGCACCAATGGTCACCGCCTGGCTGTCGTCCACGAGCTGATAGACGGCAATGAACAACAAGAGTACCGCAGCAATTTCGACAACTTCCTGATCGTTGGTGAATATGCTGATCAGGTGAAAGCGGGCGAGCACAAGTAAGACGCTCACCACAAGCGCGTATGCGATGGAAAATTTGTAGACGGTTGCGGCGGTGGCCCGGGCTGCGTAGTAGTCGTTGGCGCCAACATGAAAACCCACGCGGATGCTGGCGGCAGCGCCAAGGCTCATAGGAATCACATAAGTGGCCCAGTTAATGTTGCCCGCCACAGAATTAGCGGCAACTTCCGCAACCCCGATGCGCGCAATGAGGATACCCACCACCGAGAACACGGCCATCTCGAGAAAGACGGTAAACCCGATCGGCAGCCCCACCCGCAGAATGGCGCTGATGGTTGGCCAGTGTGGCCATTGGAACTTGTCCAGCAGGCGGGTCTGACGGAAATACGGCAGACGCACGACCGCGAGCATCAGGCCCAGTTCTACCCAGAACACGATGGCGGTGGCGTAACCACAACCGACACCGCCAAGTTCGGGGAAGCCGAACTTGCCGTAGATGAAGGCATAGTTGAGAAACGCATTCAGGGGCAGGATGCTGCCGGCAATCAACATCGGCGGCACGGTTTTGCCCAGCCCTTCAGAGGCATGCCGCAAGGCCACATAAAACACCACGGCTGGTGCACCCCAGGCAACCGCAGCCAGGTATTCTGAAGCAATTCGCGCGGCTTCAGGATCGACCCCCGTGGCTTCATAAATGGGCGATATGTTCGACAGATAGATCACCAGCACCGTGCTGGTACCCGCACAAATCCACAAACCCTGACGGATCTGATGACCAACATCCCGCATCCGCTGTGCGCCGCGCAGTTGCGATGAAATGGGTGTCAGCGCCATGGTTGTGCCAGTGAGCAACATGAATACCGGCCACAGCATCATACCGCCCAGCGAAACACCGGCCAGGTCTACGGAGCTGTAGTGGCCGGCCATGGCGGTGTCGATC
>JBCCUW010000163.1:0-8567 GCA_039196385.1 Pseudomonadota bacterium | reverse complement strand
GTGGCCGGGCTGGATATTCCCGCCGAGATCGTCTGGGGTATGCAAGACCCCATTCTCGGCGAAGGCCTGTCGATTATGCAAAACAATTTCCCCAACGCACGCGTGACGCAAACTGAAGGCGGGCACTTTCTGCAGGAAGAGGAAGCCGACGCGATAGCCGCTGCGCTATTGCGAATTCTTGCCCAGATCAACACGCAGGTGTCAGCATGAAAGCGCTGAAATGGCTGGGCGGGACAATCGCTGTCTATGTGGTGTTTGTCGTGGTGTTTGAAGCCGGGTATCTGGGCCTGATGCAGCCGTCTTTCGAGGATGGGGGCATTCCGATGCTTGTTCTAACCACCACCGACGACTCCGGCCAGGCGGCAACCCATATGCTGGCGAGGTTTGAAACCGAGGACAAATTATATGTGTCAGCCCACCATTGGACTCGCGGGTGGTATCACCGCGCCGTGGCAAATCCGCAGGTAAAGGTAGAGATCAACGGGTTCCAAACACAACGCAGGGCCATCACCGTCGTTGGCGAAGAGTTCGACAACGTTGCCGCCGCTTACCAAATACCCTTTGCCGCAAGGTTCCTCATGGGTTTCCCGCCACCTCGCGATATTCTGCGCCTGGATCTGGTGCAACCCTAAACAAAAACTTCTGCGCAAATCGAGTTGCTTTAAGCAATCGTTTATTTTAGTCTTTTCATGAAACTAACATGTGACTAATTGCTGCGCAGGAAATCCAATGACCGCTCTCGACTGCACCTTCGACGATGGTATCGCGACGCTCACGTTTAATAACCCACCTCAAAACCGCCTCAGCACGGCGCTGTCGACGGCATTAGCCGCCGCGGTGCAGGACGTCGCACAGCGCACGGACGCCCGCGTGCTGTTGCTCAACGCGAACGGACCCGATTTCAGTTACGGTGGAGATATCTCCGCCTGGCCGGGGATGTCCGCTGAGCAGTTCAACGAAGCCCTGACGCAGACCCTGGCCCTGGCCAACCTGTTTCAGGATCTCCCCATACCACTTGTTGTTGCGGTGCAGGGATACTGTGGTGGCGGCGGGTTCGAACTGGCTCTGCGGGGCGATATCATTATTGCCGCGGATAACGCCAAGTTTTGCCATTCAGAAGCCAGCATTGGTGTCTACACTTTCCTGGGGGGCGTGCAGCGGGTTGCTGAGCGGGTCGGACGGACCCGCGCAACACAGTGGGCATTTACGGCGGAACAGGTTGACGCACACACGGCCGCGGAGGCGGGCCTGGTGAATGAGGTAACACCCCTGGCTGATCTCGATCAGATTGCACAAGCCTGGGCCCAACGACTGCGGGATGGCGCTACCTTGGCCCATGCGGCGCACAAAAAAATCATGCGTGCCTGGTCAAACGGTGGAATTGAAGCAGCGGACGCCCTGCTGACCGGGATGGCGGGACAGATACTCCATTCCTCAGACACACAGGAGTGTCTGCCTGCCGCCATCGCCGCGTCCCAAGCTGGCGATTCAAGACCCACATTCAAATTTCAGGGCAAATAGCTGCGCCAAAGTGTCGCAGTCACGACAAAGGAGACCACCCCATGTTTGATCGCCAAGCCATTGCAGAGGAAGTCCGCCACTGGTTTTTTGATGTTTATTTCAACCACTGGGTCGACGTCGGTGCCGGTCGTCGCGACGATGGGCCCGAATTTGTGCTCCAGTACTGGGGTACACCGATGTTTATGACCCACAATGACCCCGAAATCGCCATGTGGGCCCTGAAGGGTGAAGACATTGTCAGCTACCTGGTTATGCAGCACGAAATGCTGGTTGCCGCAGGTTATGATCATACGGAGATTCCGGATCAGAAAATTTTTGTCTACAACCAGAACGGCGCGTCAATTGAAGTGATCTGGTCAAGACAAGCTGCAGACAACGCGGAAATACAACGGCTCGTGGTCCACTTTGAAGCAGCCCGCATCAACGGCGTCTGGAAAGTGGTTGGCATCCAATCCCGCACAACCCGACAAGCTGACGACCATGGGCAGATCGATGCCGCCTGGCTTGCGCAATAGCAGGCTCTGAAGGACGTCACTAAGAAACCTGTTGCGTCAGATACCTCGCCACCGTCGCACGGTTCGATAAACCAGAATGACCAGAGCGACAAGGGCAAACAGCAAGCCGGGTACGTAAACCGCAAGCTTCATCGGTGTGACGATCACCTTGAGATCGACATAATCCAGAGCACCGCTCAGCAACATCACCTGGGCAAACCCTTCGACAAGATCAATCGGTATGCAGATCAGGCTGAGTGGTGCGATCCATTTACCCCAGCGGCCGAGAAAACGGTAAGCCATGCCCGCCTGGAAGATGCCATAAGCAAACGGATAAGCAACATCCAACGTTGCGGTAGTGAGCACATGAACCTCTTTCTGCAGCGCACTCATGCCAGCCAGGTGTGCCAATATGTCATCTGCGATAAACAACTCGTCAATGACCAGAAAGTCCCATGCCTGCATCACCAGAACAAAACCCAGCGAAAGGCAGACATAAGCAATAAAGCTGATCCACAGCACGTCGCTTCGGGTGAGAAACTGTTTAAGCACCCGCAACGGCCAGACCTGTTGCAGCCGCCAACAGCAGCCAGCCAAAGTGCTTGCCACGGGTTGCCCACAAATTACCCAGGGCACCACCGGCGAATATGGCAGCGACGGTATAAGCGACAACCGAGGTTGTGCCTGCATCCAGATACGCAGGCGCCAGGGCAAGGACCAGACCACCAACAAACCAATACACCGCGCTGAGAAACATGATGGCGTGCAGCACCCGCTGACCGCTTTCTGTCGCAGCCTGGGCATGGCGTACAACCTGGGTTTCGCCCAGATATCCATGGACCAACGCAATTAGCATTCCAAGCACTCCGGCGGTAGTCAGCATCACCTCATTCATTGGGTATTCTCCACGATCAATCTCTATAAACAAACTCTACAAGCAACCTCAAGAAGTCACCCCGATCAACAATTTCCATACACTACTGTATGGATCTGTATGGAGAATGCTGGAGCATCTTCTCCCTGTCAATACATTACTGTATGGTTCCTACTATGAAACAACCGATGAAACAACGCCTCAGCAAACACGATTGGCTGCAACACGGACTGCGCGCTCTTGCCGGTTCCGGTCACGAGGGATTGAAGGCTGACCTGCTCGCCAGGTCTCTGCAGGTGTCCAGAGGCAGTTTCTACTGGCACTTCAAGAACCTTCACGACTTCCACGTGGCACTGCTGGCCTATTGGAAAGAACACACGACAGAACGCACGATCGCCGAACTGAATACGCATGTTGAAGACGCGGGCCGTCTCACAGAAATTATGTTGCGCTCGTTTGCGTCAGACGATCGACTGGAGCAGGCTATGCGACGCTGGGCCGTCCAGAACAGATCCGTCAAACGCGCCGTGGCCGGGGTGGACAAAGTACGCATAGATTATCTGACCACACTGCTGGTCAACGTCGGCGTGCCCACGACGGTGGCAGGCGCAAGGGCCGCGTTTATCTACGCCGCCAGCCTCGGGCGGTCTCAGATCGACAAAAACACAATCAGTGAACTCACACCCCAGGAACTGGAGAAGATCGCAGAACTGATGCAGCAGATCTAATGCAGAAGACCTGGCCCAGACTTGTCTGCCCCTGCTGACGGTGTAGCATAGCCGACCCCAGACAGAAGGTGATCCAGATGCGTTTAGGTGCTTTGTTAGGGCCGGTAAGTGATGCCGGCAATCCACACCTCTTGGCAGACCAGGCCAAAATGTTTGCTGCGGAAGGCTATACCAGCTTATGGAGTGCTCAGGCCATTGGTCGCGGCTTTCTCATCACCGACCCGTTCATCGCCCTGGCTGCCGCCGCCGCTGTCACCGATGGATTGGAATTGGGCACCGCAGTACTGCAAGTGCCTCTGTATCATCCGATGGATCTGGCGCACCGGATCTATTCTCTGCAGCAAGTGTGTGGGAACCGCTTCATATTCGGCGTTGGCGCAGGCTCCACAGAACAGGACTTTAACGCGTACGATCGCAACTATACGAACCGTTTCAAGGACTTTAATACCAGTTTGCAGCACTTGCGCGAGATTTTTGCGACTGGAGGGCTGGGTGACAGCCAACTGAATCCCTGGCCGCAAGTTCAGGGCGGCCCGCCGCTGTTCTATGGTACCTGGGGCAAAGGGGTCGCTCGCGCGGCAACAGAATTCGACGGCTGGATTGCATCAGGTCACTATCGCACCACCGAGGAGGTCTGCGCGTCATTGGATGCCTATCGGGCCGCAGGTGGCCAGCGCGCGATTGTATCGACCCTGCAGGTGGGCGCTGATACAGACATGGGGGAGTTTGCTGCAAAGTTACAGCGCTTTGCAGAAGCCGGGTTCGACGACGCTGTCGTTATGCTGCTGCCCGGCGGGCCGAGCGCTGCAGATGTCAGGGCGCTGCTGAGTTAAACCGTTTTGGCGCCGCCGATACCCACCGGCGCGCTCTGACCACCTGCTCTGGCTTTGCCCACTACTTCACGCAGAGTAAACGCCGCGTTCAGCTCAGCTGCAGATGATTCGGGGCTCAACTCACCAACTCGGACGTAGTTGCCATTGTCCGCCGCCAGACGAAAATCCACCGTAGCTCCCGCTGCCTCATCAATCCGCCCTCTGGCGCCAAAGCCATGACCCTCGTTGGTCTGCGCAGCATTGGTCGCCTGATAACCCATACGCTGCAACAGTTTAGGACTCGCCCGTTGCAGCACTTCGGGCCGCACCGACAACATCCAGTTTTCCTGCTGCCGGATCAACGGATGTTGCATGCCATTCAGCATAACAATCCGTGGCTGATCCGTGTGATTAATCCCGGTACCGTGAAGCAGGCGGCCATCTGTGATAATCATGGTGCCCGCCTTGGCGTCAACGTTAATCGCCGGGGGCAACTTACCAACCGGTGTTTGCTGCCGAACCGCATCAGCCAGCGTTTTATGGCTACCGGGAATCACCAGAGTGCCGCCGTTGGTTTCATCGATATCCGTCAGCGGCGTCAAAATGTTAATGGTCAGCGGGGTCCGGGAATCCAACGCAAGATCCTGGTCCTGGTGTAAAGCCTGGGGAACCCCACCTTTCAGCGAAATCGCCGCGATGAGTGAAGCGCAGATCCAGTTTTCACCCAACGCCTCCGTAACAACTTGTTCAACCAGCGCCCCACCCTGCACCGTGGCTGCATGCTGTTCGATTAATCCTTCAAAGCAACGCCCTTTATTGACACAACAGTTGATGTTCTGGCCGCTTGGCGTCTTCTGCGCAATACCGGCCAGACGCTCACCCTCAGCCTGCTCCAGCACCCTTTGACGAAGCACTGCCACCTGCTCTGCTGAAACCGCGTCTTCAATTTTGCAGTAACCCCAGGTCAACATGTCTGCGCGCAAACGCGCAATATCTTTTGTGGCGACCGGCAGGTCATGGTGTTTCCAATACGGGTGTTTGGCACCCGTGGTCGTATCGTAGTAAGAACCCGGTTTGAACTCCCATTGCCCCCATTCACGAGCACGCTTCGGAGGTACAAAGTAGATCTCCGGGTTAGCCTCCAGCACTGAGTGCATCGGGTCCCGCGCCGCCAGCTCATCGCCATACATGTGGTTTTCCGGAGCCGCTTGATCAGCGACATGCGCGGGGTCAAATTCCATTGGATCGGAGGGCATGCGCAGAGTTCTCCTTGGGGTTAGAGTGGGAACGTACCTTGCCTAGATTACTTGAAAAGCGAGCTCCTTGCAGTGCTGCCGAACAGCAATCCATACAGTTCGGATGTCGCGCAAAACTCGGAATATGTGATATGTTATAACATATTCTATTTTGACTAAGGCGAACGCCAATGATGTCCAGCCCGTTTCCAGACAACTATGAGCAGTGGCACCACTGCATCACGGTGGAATGTGGCATTGCGTTGACGCCCGAATTTATCGCGCAAAGGCTTTTCGTGTGGCGAGACGAACAAAGCCAGGAGACTTTGCGGTTCCGCAAACTTTATGGCGACGAGTACTGGCAAGCGGTCATCGGCTGGTTCGAGCGCGCGGAACGCGAAGTGGGCGGCGGTTCCGCATAACTGACTTTGAATCACCATTCTATCTTATTCAGCAATCACCAAGGCAAGGACAACCCAGATGCAAAACACCCATCAAACCAGGCTTCCTGTGACGGTACTGTCTGGTTTCCTCGGCGCTGGCAAAACCACCGTATTGAGTCATGTGCTGAACAACCGCGAAGGCAAAAAGGTTGCCGTCATCGTCAACGACATGAGCGAGATCAATATCGACTCTGCCCTGGTCCAGAGCGAAGTTTCACTCAACCGCAGCGAAGAAAAACTGGTGGAGATGAGCAATGGGTGCATCTGCTGCACGCTCAGAGAAGACCTGCTGCAGGAAGTTACCAAGCTTGCGGACGATGGACGCTTTGACTATCTGCTGATCGAATCCACGGGTATCTCCGAACCACTGCCCGTAGCGGAAACGTTTACCTTTGCAGATGAGGACGGGGTCTCGCTGTCAGACGTGGCTGAGCTGGACACCATGGTAACTGTGGTGGACGCCATGAACTTCCTCAAGGATTACGAAGAAGCGATGTATCTGCGCGAGAAAGGTGAGTCCCTGGGCGAGGATGATGAGCGCAGCGTAGCCGACCTGCTCGTCGATCAGGTGGAATTTGCCGACGTGATCCTGATCAGTAAAACGGACCTGGTTGCAAAGCAGTCAGATGTTGAGCGCCTGATCGCCATTCTCAAGTCTTTGAACACCGACGCCCGAATCATCCCCATCGCCAACGGCAAGGTAGACATCGATCAGGTGTTAAGCACAGGCTTGTTCGATTTCGAACGCGCTCAACAGGCGCCCGGGTGGTTAAAAGAAATGCGTGGCGAGCACGTACCCGAAACTGAAGAATACGGCATTGGCAGTTTCAGCTATCTGGCAAGACGTCCGTTTCACCCGGACAAGTTCTACCATTTCCTCCATGGCACTGAGAAGTACGGCAAACTGCTCCGTTCCAAAGGCTACTTCTGGTTGGCGAGCCGGCCCGAGTTCGCCGGCCAGTGGAGCCAGGCAGGCGGTATCGCGCACTACGGTTTTGCCGACATGTTCTGGAAAGCGGTCCCCAAGTCCAGCTGGCCGACCGATCCGGACTATCTGGCTTCCATTGAGAAACAGTGGGTTGAGCCTTTTGGGGATATGCGCCAGGAGCTGGTGTTTATCGGCCAGGGGTTAGATGAGCAGAAAATGATTCAGGATCTGGACAACTGCCTGTTAACTGAAGAAGAGGTACTGCGCGGCAAATCGCACTGGGTCACGCTAAAAGATCCTTTTCCGGCATGGCAGCAAGCGTGATCAGCGGCGTGCAGGTCAACGCGACTGAAATGCCTGCTCCGCCACTGCAAAGGTTATCCACCTTTGGTGAAACTCCGAGCGTGCTGGCGGATATTTACCACCCCGAAAATCATCTCACGGTGTGGCAACGTGCACTCGACTTACCCTACCGCGACAGCGCAAGTCGTCTTCTTGAGCTGAAACCAAACGTCGAGGTGACGCTGACAATGACCCCCGACAACACGGCGCAGCGGCTGATCGAAGCGCTGGGCGTTCCACACGTTGAGCCACTCTGCCAGGATATGGCAGAAGTCGTGGATATGTTCTGCTGCCTCTTCAACCTGCGCAGCGCAGGCCTGCGTCTGGCAGCCCTCAGCCGCGCCATGTGCCCTCGATTCCACGTTGACCGAGTGCCCTGCCGGTTGGTCACCACCTACAGTGGCGCGGCAACAGAGTGGCTGCCGCATGATGAGGTTGATCGATCAAAGTTGGGCCGAGCCGGTGACGGTCTGACTGATCTGCAGGCAGGTCTATACACGCACGAACAGGATGTTTCACAACTACAGGCTGGCGACGTTGCGCTCCTGAAAGGTGAACTGTGGGAAGGCAACCTGGGCGCTGGCCTGGTGCATAGATCACCGGGCGTACCGGAAGGGACTGCACGCCTGGTGCTGACCCTCGATATTGGTGAACAGATTTAGCAGGTCACCGAGAAGCGCAGAGCTATAGCGGCTTACTTTACTGACAAGCTCTTTACTGACCCGGGGTAGACCCGCGCACAAGCACCCGTGCAGCCTGAGCGAGCTGATCATGAAAAATCTGCTTTGCCTCCGCAGCATCCTCGCGCTGCTTGTCTTCCAGTACGTAAGAGACATGCAGGTAGTAGCCGGCCTGAATCGCCCGGTACCAATTTGTGTCCAATTCGGACAAATACGTGTCCGAGGTTAATGCCGCGCCATTAACGTAGCCGGACATAAACTCCAGCATGTCTTCCGCCACAAACCAACTGACCTGCCCGGCCCGCTCGCGACGATGATTGACTGGCGCCACGTACTCGATGATCGGCCGGTTATCCGTATTAACGGCAACCCCAAGGACGAGCTCGTCATCTTGCCTGAGCTGACCGGCATAGTGGGCAACAAAGGGTATTCTGTCACCCGCTGCGCCCAGATGATCCTGTAAAGCCGCCCGCGAAGTACCCACAACTGGACTATCGGGCGCCAGCGGCC
>JBCCUW010000162.1:0-8584 GCA_039196385.1 Pseudomonadota bacterium | reverse complement strand
GGCGTGGATTTCGGCGTAGGTTAGGTGCGTCGCATTGAAAGCTGGAGAATCAAGATGTCACTTGGAAATATAGGCGGACAATCTGCGCCGTTATCCTGGTTGAATAGAGGTTGGGCTGCTCTACAGGACTACGCCCATGGCGCCATGACGCATTTCAAACCGGATGCCGCAGACAAGCAGAATGATGTGGATCAGAAGTCAGCCACCTGGGGGATTCTGGCAACAGACGTTGTTGAACATAACGATGAAATTGAAGTGCGTTTTGAAGTGCCGGGTATGAATAAAGAAGACCTGAACGTGGAGTTTAAGGGCGCGCAGTTGCTGGTCAGCGGGCAGAAGCATATGAGTAACTCGCGTCAGGAGGGAGGCTGCCTGGTTACCGAGCGTGCTTTCGGGCATTTTCAGCGCGCTATTCCCATGCCTGCGGAAATTGACCCGGAAACCGCCACGGCGGCTTATAAAGATGGCGTACTGGTGGTCAACGTGACCAGAAAATCAAGTGTTTCCGGCAATACAATCACCGTGAGCTGATATTGCTGTGATTTGCCTGAAGCTAGCTTTGTTTGGCTTTTGCAGGCGTCAGGCGTTCTTCAATTGTGTCTTTACCTTCGCCACCTAACAGTGTTGCAAAGTAGCCGATCAGAAGCCCGACCATGGCGCCTTCCAGAACGAACCAGAATGGTGATGACACACCATCAAATACAGATTGGGTGAGAATCATCTGTAATTGGTCGTAAATGAAAAAAGTCAGGACAAAGTTCATCCAGGCACCCACCAGCGGCGCTCTGAACCACCAAGGCATGGTCAGGTGCAGGATTGGATGCCAAGTGAAAACACCGAAGACCGCAATGAACGAACCGACGGTGGGGTACCACAGCAGCATGCCTACTCTGAAAGACCACGTGGCGTCAGGATAAATCAGCGGCATGGACAACATGGCACACAAGCCGATCACTAAACCGATGGCTTTGCCAATCGTAATTCTGGTAATGAGAGATGGATTTTTCAAAGGCATCGCCTTCTCCTGCGCAGCTTTGACCCCAGTAACAAATAGTAAAAGGGGCCATTTTGATATTGTGAGTATTTAGTATCCGGCCTCGCTTGATAACCAGGAAATCTGCTTAATCACTAAGTGGTTGCACTGAGCGGCCTCCGGTGCCGGCAAGCAGTTCGATCATCCGCCTACGTACAACCACCGATTCATCCGATCGCCGGTTTGTCCTGTAATAAGCAGGCGATTGATTGAGCAGGTAACAAGCATGACAAATCCGGTTGGCGAAGATACCCGTCAGTCCATACATGAGTTGATCGAAGCGTTGAGGCGTGACCGTCAGCGATTACAGGTACAAGTTAATCTCGGGCAAAAAGAGTTGCGAGACGAATGGTCTGGCGTGGAAGAAAAGTGGCATGAAATTGAACACCGTTTGACTGATGTTTCAGACAAATCAATGCGTCGAATAACGCACCTGGTTCAGGAAGTAGGTGAAACCTATGGGGCACTAAAAAAACGTTTCGGATCTTAGTTTACCTTGCTGGTGCGCGTTTGACGCATGTCACTGCGGTGAATTCAGGCACTCCAGTACCCCTTGTACTGCCTGTCGCACAGTCGCAACACGCACAGCCTGTCGATCACCGGGAAACCTGAATTGCCGTACGCGAAGGGTATTGGGTGGCAATTGCGTCCATGCTAACCACACGGTACCCATGGGCGTTTCCGCCGTTGCCCCATCAGGGCCGGCGATACCTGTGATTGCCACGCTCACTTCAGCGTCACTGTGCGCCAATGCCGCAACAGCCATGGCGGTCACGGTGGCTTTACTGACTGCGCCGTGTTTTTTTAAAAGTTCGGGATTGATGCCGAGCATGGATTGTTTGGCGGATAGCCGATAGGCCACAAAAGCGCCTTCAAACCATGCTGAGCTGCCGGCCTGCGCAGTCAGTTCCGCCGCCAGCAGCCCACCGGTACACGACTCCGCGGTGACCAGCTTTAATTTGCGCTCCAGTAGTTTTTTGCCCAGGGTCGCGGCGAGTTCCTGTGTATCAGCCTGTAGAACGCCATCGTAGTTTTTGCTCATTCTAGGTCTCCGTGTAGTCCACCGGATTGTCGAGCTGCTGCCATGTTTCAGCATGAACGCAGAACTTTGACCACTCAGAATGGAACCGGCGGCTTTTCAGTTTGGTCTCCGAGAGTACCCGCTGGAGTTTGTCCAGTTGCTGACCGTCAGTGTTTAGTTTGTTATCCTGGATCAAACGCATTGCCATTTGACCGTCCTGCAAATGGCCCAGGTTTCTTTGCAGTCGGGTTGCCCGCTTGTGCATGCTGGCCAGCAATGGATGGTAAGGCGCCAGGATAACCAGTTGATAGACGACAGTTTTCAGCATCAGTCTGAATTGGTGTAGCTGCCGGGGGTTGAGCAGGTCTTTACGCCGGCCGCGCTTTAACAGGTGTGTCAGAAATGGCTGGAATTGTTGCCGCAGCCCGGTAGCGAGACTATCGTCACGTTCGGGTATCCCTGTGATCAGTTCACTGAGGCTATGTTGAAGGGTGGCAAAGTGCGTGTCGAGATGCTGACGAAGGTGGGTGTGCTGGCGTTGACGCAGCCGCTGGATGCGCAGGATGTAGCGCGCTGGAATCGATCGATTGTGTTGTTGTAGTTGATGCAGATGAACATCCAGGTCGCGTACTTTGCCCAGCGCGGTTGTGAGCTGCCGGCTGCTGCGCTGGAGTTGTCGGGCTGCATCTGTCGGTAACAGTGCGGCAAACAGTTTGAGCAGCGCGCGTAACCGGCGGGTGGCTATGCGCATTTGATGGACACCTTCCGGATGCATGCCTTCCCAGGCGAAGTCCGCGCACCGTTCCAGATCGTCATGCACCGCAGTCAGACTAATTCGGGCCAGTGCTGACCAGGTTTCTGGGGGTGGACTTGAAATGGACTGTGTATGCGTCCTGGTCAATGGCACAGCAGCTTCTGAACAGCGCCGGTGTTTGCTCATTCGAGCTGCGTAGAGATGCTTGTTTCCAGCAACGTGGCGGCTAACTGCGTTGAGCAGGCCCTGATTAGCATCCAGCGCCTCGAATTCCATTTCAACGAAGTGTAAGCCGGATGCGCTTGTCACCCGATCCACTGACCACTGGATCGATTGATCCGGGAAGTTTTTGTGCGTCAGCGTATAAACCTTGCGGTGGTTTTGCAGCTGGGTGACGATGCCGATGCGCACACCCGGTGGGACTAACTGCTGGAGCCTGGTCCCGACAGGTCCGTTGGGCGGTAAGTGCGCCTTTGGCAAAAGGCTGGCCTGGCTGATCTCTTCGCGCACGAAGCGGGGCCCTGCTGCGCTTATCGTTTTGAGGGTAGTTTCCACGCGATGCTCTGGCGGCGTGCTCCGTTTGGCTTTCCGCCGAAGCAGCGTGCATCGCTCGCGTAACGTCCAACCCTGTTTTTGCAGAGACCTGCAGGGGGTGTCGTAGTAGCTGTCGTTGATCACATAGCGTTCAGCGCGTGACAAGGCAAAGCCTGCCTTGCGCAACGTGCGCTTGAGCTGCCGGTTTGTTGTCTTCCAGTTGCGCCCCGGCGCAAGCAGGTATTTGGTCTCAACTTCTAGCAAATGCTGACTGATCATCAAAGATACGAGCAGAATAAACGCTAGAGTTAGCTAAGCCTATCTGGACAATTACCTATTGGGGCGAGATGGCGGAATAACGTCTCATCCCGGCAGGTCTAAAACAACACCCGGCACTTCAATGTACCCTTGATGGCCTTCAACCGGGTCAACAAGTCCTGGCTGTATTCCCGGTTAATATCAATCACCACGTAGCCGATTTTGTTGCGCGTCATCAGGTACTGCCCGGCAATGTTAATACCGGCACTGCTCAGGGTTGCGTTAACCTCAGACATCACGCCGGGTACATCGTGATGGATGTGCAGCAGCCTGTGCAGATTGACATGCTCTGGGAGAGATACTTCGGGAAAATTCACAGCAGACTGGGTTGAACCGTTGTCGCTGAAACGAATCAGCTTTTCCGCCACCTCAATACCGATGTTAGCCTGGGCTTCAATTGTGCTGCCGCCAATATGTGGGGTCAGCAACGTATTGTGGGCGTTCAGCAAGGGTGACTCAAAAGGTTCAGCGTTGGATTTTGGTTCTTGAGGAAAAACATCAATCGCAGCACCACCAATGCGTTTTTCAGCCAAAGCGGCCGCTAAAGCACCAATATCCACCACGCCGCCACGCGAAGCGTTGATCAAAACGGCGTGGGCCTGCATTGCCGCCAACTCGGCGGTACCGATGAGGTTGCGCGTAGAAGGTGTATCGGGTACGTGCAGCGTCACAATGTCGCTGGTGGTCAGCAACTGGTTCAGGTCGGCCACCGGGTCCGCATTACCCAGACGCAGCTTAGGCTCCACGTCATAGTAGATGACCCGCATACCCAGGTTTTCCGCCATCACACTCAGCTGACCACCGATATTTCCATAGCCGATGATGCCTAGCGTCTTGCCGCGAATCTCGTGAGCCCCTTCAGCGGATTTTGTCCAGGTTCCAGCATGCATGCGCATGGATTTCTCCGGGACACCACGCAGCAAGAGGATCGCCTCGGCCAGCACCAGTTCAGCCACACTTCGGGTATTGGAAAACGGCGCGTTGAACACGGGAATACCCAGTTGTGCGGCGCTGTCCAGATCCACCTGGTTGGTGCCGATACAGAAGCACCCAAGAGCCACCAGCCGATTAGCCTCGGCCAGTACATCCGCTGTGATCTGCGTGCGCGAGCGGATTCCGATCAGATGATATTCGGGGATCATGGCCTTGAGTTCATCCTCTGGCGGGGCGTGGGCAAGTTGCGTCACGTTGCTGTAGCCCTGGGTCTGCAGCGTCTCTTCAGCGTTAGGGTGGATGTTCTCCAGTAATAGAATTTTGATCTGATTCTTGTTCAGCGACGTTTTCATCATGCGCCTTAATCTGCCTCAGCAAACAATTCGCGGCCGATCAACATCCGACGGATTTCGGAGGTCCCGGCGCCAATTTCATACAGCTTGGCATCCCGCAACAGGCGTCCGGTGCCATATTCGTTGATATACCCGTTACCGCCGAGTGCTTGAATGGCTTGCAGGGCACACTGAGTAGCCTGTTCCGCCGTATACAGAATGACCGCCGCGGCATCTTTGCGGCTCTCCTGGCCGCGATCACAGGCCCGAGCCACAGCGTACAGATACGCCCGGCTGGCGTTGAGGACTGCGTACATATCGGCCAGCTTGCCCTGCATCAATTGGAACTCACCAATGGCCTGCCCAAACTGCCGACGCTCGTGTACATAGGGGACAACAATATCCAGACAAGCCTGCATGATGCCGACAGGACCGCCGGAGAGTACGGTGCGTTCGTAATCAAGCCCGGACATCAAAACACCCACACCGCCACCTTCGCGGCCGAGGATGTTGTCCGCGGGAACTTCGCAGTCTTCGAATACCAGTTCGCAGGTGTTGGAACCGCGCATGCCGAGCTTGTCCAGTTTCTGTGCCTGGGAAAAGCCGGCAAAACCGCGCTCCACAATAAAAGCGGTGATACCGCGGGAACCCGCATCGGCGTCGGTTCTGGCGTAGATCACGTACGTGTCTGCATCCGGGCCGTTGGTGATCCACATTTTATTGCCGTTCAGCACATACACATCGCCTTTCTTCTCCGCTTTGAGTTTCATGCCCACCACATCTGACCCGGCGCCAGGCTCGGACATAGCGAGCGCACCCACGTGTTCCCCGGAGCACAGCTTCGGAAGATAGGTGCGCTTCTGCGCATCGGTGCCGTTTTTGTAGATCTGATTGACACAAAGATTGGAGTGCGCGCCGTAAGACAAGCCTACGGACGCTGACGCGCGGCTGACTTCTTCCATGGCCACAACGTGGGCCAGGTAGCCCATATTGCTGCCGCCGTACTCGTCCGCCACGGTCACGCCGAGAATGCCCAGGTCGCCCATCTTGCGCCACAGGTCAGCGGGAAATTCGTTGTCGCTGTCGATGGCTGCGGCGCGGGGGGCAATTTCTGCCTGGGCAAATCGGTGTACCGCATCCCGCAACATATCCAGATCTTCCCCAAGGTTGTGATCCAACGTGCTGAATGATGTGCTCATCTAAATTCTCCAGTAAACATCATTACTTATTGTTTTATATAAATATATTTTTAACGAGAGTCATCCGTAACGGCCGCCTGGGCGGCAGAAATTCGAGCGACCGGTAAGCGATAGGGGCTGCAGGAAACGTAGTCCAGGCCAATCCCATGACAGAACAGAATGGATTCCGGGTCTCCGCCATGCTCACCGCAGATGCCATATTTGATGCCGGGGCTGATACTGCGGCTGCGCTCAATGGCGATTTTCATCAGATCACCCACCGCTCGTTTGTCCAGTGAAACGAAGGGATCATTGTTGATCAGCGCCTTGTCGAGATACTCCGGTATGAATCGACCGGCATCATCTCGCGAGAATCCATAAGTCATCTGCGTCAGGTCGTTGGTACCAAAGCTCATAAACTCCACCTCGGGGGCCAGTCGGTCAGCACTGAGGCAAGCCCGGGGGGTTTCCATCATGGTGCCGATCTTGTAGGGCACGGATATACGCCGCTGAGCCATGACATCACGGATGCTTTTTTCGATCAGATCGGACACCAGGCGGACTTCACGCACATTGATCACCAGGGGAATCATGATTTCCGGTCTGGCATCAACGCCTTGCTCAATCGTATCCGCTGCGGCGCAGATAATGGCGCGCACCTGCATCTGTGTTATTTCGGGATACACCACAGACAAGCGGCAGCCGCGAAAGCCGAGCATGGGATTCACCTCCATCAGATCACGACTGATCTGGCGAATCACTGCTTCACTTTTGCCCGTGCTAGCGGATAGCGCTGCAACACCGGCGTCGTCGTGGGGCAGAAATTCATGCAGGGGTGGGTCCAGCAGGCGAATATTGACCGGCAAGCCATCCATCACTCTGAACAGGTGGTGCATGTCGTCGTATTGAAACTGGTAAAGAGCCTCTAGATGCGTGGCTCGCTCTTCTGCGCTTTCCGCCAGAATCATCGCGCGCATGTGGTCAATGCGTTGCGCGTCGAAGAACATATGTTCTGTGCGACACAAGCCAATGCCTTCGGCACCCAGCTCGCGAGCCTTGGTCGCGTCTTCCGGTGTTTCAGCGTTGGCCCGTACTTTCAAGCGCCGGTGTTTGTCTGCCCAGGACAACAGGGTCTGGAAATCGGTGCTGTCGCTGGCTTCGATTTTGGCGATGTCACCCAGCATGACTTCACCCATATTGCCATCCAGGGTGATGACGTCACCGCGGCGCAGGGTTGTACCGGCATCCGTGGTGGCGATGCCGGCTTCGGTATCCACTTTCAAAACGCTGCAGCCGGTAATCGCGCAGACGCCCATGCCGCGGGCTACCACCGCCGCGTGGGAAGTCATCCCTCCCAGCTCGGTAAGGATACCTTGCGCGACGCGCATCCCATGGATGTCTTCCGGGGTGGTTTCGCGTCTGACCAGAATGACTGATGCCCCGGTTGCCGCCACGTCCACGGCTTCTTCGGCGGAAAACACCACCTGCCCGGTGGCGCCGCCGGGGCTGGCCGGCAGGCCGGTGGCCACAATGTCCTGTTTGGCTGCGGGGTCAACCATGGGGTGCAGGAATGACTCCACATGTTCCGGCGTCACCCGCAGCAGGGCTTCGGCCTGCGAGATCAGGTTTTCGTTCACCATATCCACCGCAATCTTGATGGCCGCGCGCCCGGTGCGTTTGCCGCTGCGGGTTTGCAGCATGAACAGCTGACCCGACTGCACCGTGAATTCCAGATCCTGCATATCACGGTAGTGCTGTTCCAGCAGCTTCTGAGTGCGGTCAAGAGCGGCGTATGCATCGGGCAGGCGTTCTTTTAAAGCGTCCAACGCCAACGGTGTACGAATGCCGGCTACCACGTCTTCGCCGGCGGCATTAAATAGAACTTCACCGAAAAACAGTTTTTCTCCAGTAGAGGGATTGCGGGTGAACGCCACGCCAGACCCCGAATCTTCGCCAAAATTGCCAAATACCATCGCCTGTACGTTTACAGCGGTACCCAGAGATTCCGGGATGTTGTGCATTTCGCGGTACACCTTGGCGCGCGGGGTATGCCAGGACAGAAATACCGCTTCCACAGCGAGCCGCAGTTGTTCGAAAGGGTCCTGTGGAAAATTCACCAGGGTTTTGAATTTCTGGATCACTGCCTGCCAATCTGTGGCGGTCATGTCCGTATCGAGGGTTTTCTGGTGCGCTTCTTTGTAGTGTTCTATCTCGCGTTCAAGTGAAGCCGCGTCCACGCCCAACACCACATCAGCAAACATTTGAATGAAGCGCCGATAGGAGTCGTAAGCAAACCGCGGGTTGTCTGTTCGGGTGGCCAATCCTTCTGTGATTTCATCATTCAGACCCAGATTGAGGATTGTGTTCATCATACCGGGCATGGAAACCGGCGCACCGGAGCGGACTGACACCAGCAGCGGATTGGTCGGATCACCAAAGCGGGCCGACATTTTTTCTTCGACAATGGTCAGGGCAACTTTG
>JBCCUW010000161.1:0-8640 GCA_039196385.1 Pseudomonadota bacterium | reverse complement strand
GTCCCGCCATAATTAAGTACGGTACTCCCGCGCAGCAAGCCGAGTGGTTGCCAAAAATCCGTAATGCAGATCTGTGGTTCTGCCAGGGCTACTCTGAGCCCCAGGCGGGATCTGATCTGGCCAGCGTGGCAACGCGGGCCGACCGGGATGGGGACGACTACCTGGTCAATGGACAGAAGATCTGGACATCCGGTGCTGAGCATGCGGATTGGATTTTTTGCCTGGTCCGCACCAATCATGATGTGCAGAAGCAGAAAGGCATCAGTTTTTTGCTGCTGGATTTGTCTACGCCTGGTGTCGAAGTGGCGCCGCTCTACGCGTTTAATGGCAAGCGGTTGTGGAATCAGGTTTTCTTTACCGACGTGCGTGTGCCGATAAGCCAGCGCCTGGGGGATGAAGACCAGGGGTGGACAGTAGCCAAAAGTCTGCTTGGGGATGAACGGCTGCTGGTCTCGCGGGTGGCGGAAAACAAACGAATTCTGAGTATCGCCAGAGAGGTGATGACCGAGATGGCGGCCCGCTGTAGTGCGTTACCCGAGCATCTCGCAACGCGCCTCCATGCGCTGGAAATCCGCTTGCACGCCCTGGAAATGACCAGCCTGCGTATCCTGACTGCCGCTGACGCTGGAGGCCAGATTGGCGCTGAGCCTTCCATGCTTAAGTTAAAGGGCAGCGAACTGGTGCAGGCGCAGGACGAATTGTTGTTTGAGTTGATTGATTATCTGGCGCTACCGGCAGATTCAGTGAACAGCGGCGTTGCGGCAGTGACACCCGATTTTGCGGAGTTTGTTGCGTCCGGTCGCTACCACCACCGGGGTTACACCATTGCCGGCGGTTCCTCAGAAGTGCAACACAACATCATTGCCAAGCAGGTTCTGGGGCTCTGACCCGCTGATTTGCCCGTCGTCGGGTATAACAATTGCACTTTACGTAGTTTGGCGTAGCATGCGCGCTTTAAGAGTGGAGCGAAATTTGCCATGCGTGCCTTTGCTGCGGTTCTATCCCCCTTCTCCCTGACCGTTATCCTTTTTCTGCTGACCGCCTGCCAACCGGGTCCGACCGACCAGACATCATCCGATGCAATCACGGGCGGGTTTGTGACGCCTGACACCGGCTCGGCGCAACCGTGGACCAGACTTGAGGCGTTAGATGACCCCAATGACTTTCACTTTGCCATTGTCAGTGATCGCACAGGTAGTGCCCGCCCCGGAGTTTTTGCGGGCGCGATGGACAAAATTAATCTGCTGTCCCCCGCGTTTGTGGTCAGCGTTGGCGATCTGATTGAAGGATATACCGACGACCAGCAACAACTGGATCGCGAATGGGACGAAATAGAATCGTTTGTTGGGAAGTTGGACAGTCCATTTTTTTATACGCCAGGTAATCATGACATGAACAACGCAGTCATGGCCGAAACCTGGCGTCAGCGTTTTGGCCCGTCGTATTATCACTTCCTGTACAAAGACGTTTTGTTTGTGGTGCTGAATTCCGAGTTGTTCGGCATGGTCGGGTCACCGCAAATCCCGGTGCCCGGACCCTGGCAGCAAGCCGCACAGATGAAGTTTGTGGCCCAGGTGTTGGCGCAGTATCCCAGCCCACGCTGGACCATTGTGCTGATTCACCAGCCATTGTGGGACAACCGGGACATACACCCGGATTGGCTGGAAGTTGAAAGCCTCCTTGGACAGCGTGACTACACGGTCTTCGCTGGACACTTTCACCAGTACAACCATGTCCAGCGCAACAACCGCAAATTCATCACACTGGCCACTACAGGTGGAGGTAGCTCGCTGCGGGGAGAGGCTTTTGGCGAATTTGATCAGGTGGCCTGGGTCACCATGCGCGATGATGGCCCGCAGATTGCCAATGTTGACATCAACGGGGTGATGCCTGATGACGTGTCGGACAACAGCTTGCGGCGAACCCTGACCGGTTTCAGCCAGGGGATTCAAGTGAATACACCGATGGCCTCCGCTGAGATGTTCGAACAGGTGCGGCACCTTGTGACATTGCACAACCCTGGGACGCAGCCGCTGACAGTGGCGCCGGCGCTGGCGCAACCCGGCAGCTTTACGGTTGAAGGTCTATTGCCGGTTTCGGTGCTGCCCGGGGCAGAGGTGGAGATTCCGTTAACGTTGAGTGCGACGGCCCCCATACCTTATAAAGAACTGCAAGCGGCGGCTGTGGATTGGACGCTGACAACCACCATCGGTGAACGCCCGGTGCAGTTTACCCATCGCAGTGTACTGCTGCCCTTAACCGAGCATACGCTGGAGATGTTGCAGAACCCGGTGACGCTGGATGGTGACCTCACCGAGTGGGGGTCGTTACGTTATCACGTACAACGCCAGGGTGATGTCACCAGTCAGGACGTTGCGGCGGATGATGTGTCATTCCGCTTTGACGTACGCCTGGATGCGGAAGCGTTGTATGTGGCGGTGGACGTGATCGATGATGATGTGCAGCAGTATGCTGACAAGATCCCGCGGAGTCAGGATGCGATCACCTTGAGCATTGATCCCCGTGAAGCGGCTGCCAGAGAGCGCAGCATGCATGTCGGGGCAGCGGTGTTGGGTGGCGATATGGCGAAAACCATTGTCGCGATGTTGACACCGGGTGAAGCGGCGGAAGACAAACTGTTGCCGTTTCTCGCGGAAAACGCAGCGGTGATTCAGAGTGAAACTGTCACCACCCCAACAGGTTACCGCAGTGAAATTCTGGTGCCGTTGAGCTTAGTTAACGAACGTGCGGGCAGCGCGGATTGGCGCGAGGTGCGCATAGCGCTGTCAGTGTACGATCTGGATGAGGGTGACGGGGTGCCGCTGCAGCTGCACTGGCAACCTTACCGGTATGGTAACGCACCCCTGGCGGGTACACATCGCTTTGTGCGCAATCCCTAGTTTCGGCCGCCGGAGAGTTTAAGCCGCTGGCGAGCTTCAGCCGGCAGAGAGCTTCAGCTGGCAGAAAGCTTCAGCCGGCAGAGAGCTTCAGCCGGCAGAGAGCTTCAGCCCGCAGAGGCCCGCAACAGTTGCGGGTCGGCCAACTCGTCAAAGTGTTGGCTGATACGTTCCGCGTCAGGTTGCGTGCTGACCTGTTGTTGAATGTGATGATGGATCGTCTCACGCTGGGCCTGAGCCGCCAGAAATGGCTGTTCCACGGTTGCCCAGCGTACCAGCCCCTGCCAGAAGCGATCGATCAGCGTTGCACCGGGTAAGGTATCACCGCTGTCGGTGCGGATTGTCAGCTCACGTAGTTCACCGAGATATAGCCGCAGCGAGCGTACGTGGATTTCTTCATCCAGGCGAATGCGTCCAACAATGTCTGCCGCCCGTTCTGCCGCAGCGCGTCGATCGGTGAAGAGGTCTGCAGTGCGCAGGATGGCCTGGGTATTGGCAAAGCCGATTTCTGCCCGAAACTCGATGATCAGCAGATTCATAAGCAGGCTCAGGTAACCTTCATAACGCGAGTTAATCTCCGGGATCAAACGGCCGGTTTCGGGCCGGGCGATGTTTTCAGGGGGTTCAACGTCTGCGTGACTGCCTGGCTCGAACACCAGATCCCGGGCCACAAACCACATCACATCATGGCCGCCGATACCTCGGTCCGGCTCACCGCCCTCATCAATGCCGTGCGCGTACAGAAGGCCGTTGCGCAGGTGGCCCAGCGCCATCTGAGAAATGTCCTCAACGATAATGTCCTGCAGATCCGGAAAGTCCATATCCGCCAACAATCGGCCTCTGCCTTCAATTTTTCCGGTAATCGTCAGGCTGCTGTAAAACGGCGTGGTGATGCCCTGACGCAGCAGATAACGTTGCTGGTCCACAGTCGGTAGCTGCGGGCCAGTCAGCAGGGATGCATCTGCATCAAACAAATTGCCGCCGCGCGCCTGCAGGTCTGCGGTCCAGGCTTGTAGCGCCGCCTGTCTGACACTCGATCTTGGCGGAATATAGGCGCCGGAGGCATCCAGCCCACCATGCAGTGTCTGGTTGTGCTCGATGTGGGGTGCAGCGTAAGAATGGCTTTGCAACAACTCGTCACGACTATAGCGTAATTGGGCCTGGCTCAATTTGTCTTTCCCTCAGCATTTTTGCTCATCTTAGTCTCAATGAACCCTGTCCGGCCAGAGGGTTCTTGCGGGCGCATCACTTATCGCTGATCGCACATAGACGTTCGCCAATTTCGTCCGGGCAGCGTTGCTCGAGCTGCAGCTGAAGCCATATCTCCAGTCCAAGCAGACGAAAAAGAAAATATGGTTGTCGCTGTAGTAGCTGCTCGATCTCGGAGAAGGATGAATCGGGCCATTTCAAAAGGTCCGCAACGTGGCCACGGGCCAGAAGCTTACTGGCGGGTCGCCACATCTGAGCGGGTGCGGTAAAGCCGATTTTGGGTAGATTGATGAGTTCGTGGGGTAGGTATTTTCCTGCCAGTTGGTTTATCAGCGCTTTACGCTTGCCTTTATGCAGCTTCTGATTCACGGGCAACGCCATGCCCAGATCAATGATGTGGTTATCCAGAAAAGGTACCCGAGCTTCAATCCCGTAGCGCATAGTCATTTTGTCGAGAGAGTTCAGCGACTCCCGCATATGTACGTACACGTCTTCCAAATTGCTGGTCAGGAATGCCCGTTCGGCCAATGGTAAGCGATTGAGTTGCTGAAACAGTCGACGTTGGCGCAATGTGCGCTGCATACCTGCCACAATCTGCACGTTCAAAGTGGTTGAAACGTAATCGTAACGTTGCCCTGCCAACGCAAAATTGGCCACCTCGCGATCCAGGTCGACGGGTTTCAGATGCGGGAGGATCCTGGAAACTTTGTGCAGAACCGGTAAGTCAGGTAACCATTTCGCACGTCGTGACAGCCATAACCACTTCTGATATTCGCTGTGGTGCCATGTGTAGCCGCCGAATATTTCGTCAGCGCCGCTGCCCGTCAAAACCACTTTGAAGCCGTCCTGCCGCAGCTGTTTGGCAATCAACATAGCGGCCACTTGCTGGGCGAAAAACAGAGGTTGATCGTTTGCGGCAATCGCGTGAGGCAGCGCCTGCAGAAACTCTTTCTGGCCGACTGCTACCGGGTGCAGCTCTGCGCCCACAGCGGCAGCAACAATACCGGCACGGCGCAACTCCTCACTCTGCATACCCTGCATGTCTGCCACATAACACGCAATATTCCGGGTGTGCCGGGTCGCCAGGGTGGTTATCAAGCTGGAATCGAGGCCGCCGCTGCACAGTGCGGCAACGGGCGCATCGCTCATCAGCTGACTTTCTACACTGGCCTGAAGTGCGCGATCAAAAGTGGAGAGTGATTCAGTAAACTGTGGACCGCTACTGGCGAATTGAGGGTCATTGAGTTTCGACAGGCACGTTTGCGGATCAAAATACGTTTGCCATTGCTGGTGGTCTTGCTGCAGTTTCAGAATGCGTCCGGGAATAAACGACTGGATCTGCGTGTAACATGTTTGTTCGTTGTCGAAACGCTCGTACAGCAGTAGTGACAGCAAATGGGAATTGTTTGGCACGGCATTGATCTGCGGATGTGCCAACAAAGCCTTCTGCTCTGATGCGAAAGCAATACCGTCAGGCGTTTCTGCAATAAACAGCGGCTTAATGCCCATCCGATCGCGCGTCAGCCAGACGGTATTTGTGCGCAGATCTGCGTAAGCGAAGGCAAACATGCCGTTTAAACGGGGTACGGTTGCTTCAACTCCCCAGGTATGCAGTGCGTAAAGCAGAACCTCGGTGTCTGTGTTGCTCACAAACTTGACGCCTGCTTGTTGCAACTCGGCGCGCAGTTCCAGGTAGTTGTAGATCTCACCATTGAAGCTGAGTACGCCGGTGCCATCTGTGGTGCGAAATGGTTGTTGGCCACGGCTGCTCAGGTCCAGAATACTCAGTCTGGTGTGTCCCAAGCCGATTCTACCGTTAAAGTAGACGCCGCGGTCGTCGGGGCCGCGTGAGATCAGCTGCGCCAGCATGGTCTCCAGAGTAGCAGGGGCTGGTGACTGCCCGTCGTGCTGTACTAAACCAACTATTCCGCACATACCTTAGTCGCTTGTATCAGGGGTGCGGGCGTGAGTGGCGCGCTTGCCTGTAGTTGCGGACACAGCTCACATTCGCTGCGAATCGGACAGCTTTTCACGCTGCAGCCGATGGGCCCATATTGCATAAATGCGAGACGACATAAATGCTGGGTGACTTTGCCTTTGACAAATACCAGGTCGCCTTTCTGGATATGCTGCTTAAGCAGAGCGTCAGCGCCGACGATGTCTTCGACCGCGTGTGTGTTGTCAGGGTCTCGGCCAGCATCTATGGCCGCCTTGGCCGCGCGATAAGCGGCAGGCCCAACAAAAATAACTAGATCAAAAGGCTCTTCCGCGACCATCTGGCCTTGCCTGGCCAGTCTTTTGCGCGAATGTTTAAAGCCTGTCATGTCATTGGAATCGCCCAGTACCAAGAGGCGGCGTCTGGCTTGCGCTGTGGCCGCTACTTTGAACATTGCCTGCAACACATCAACACTGGCGTTCTTGTCGCGAATCATCGTTGCGCCGTTGGGTAGGGCCAGCGGTTGCATGCGTGCGCGAAACGGCGGCACACGGCTGATCGCGAGGGCTGCATCCGCTGGTGAGATACCCAGGGTTGTCGCTGCCGTAAAGGCGCCGAGCACGGAATTAAACCAATGTTGGCCAACCAATTGAGTCTGAATGGTGGTAGGTGCACATGGAACGCCGCGGCTGTGCGTAATACGCATGCTCAGGCGCTGTGGCCAGCTGGCGCCAACCACCTCTGCGATGGTGTGATTGTGGCTGTCGTGGCCAAACAGCACGGACGTTGTGGGTGCCAGTATGCGGTGCGCCAGGACACGTGGATCGTCGCCGTTCAGCACTGCTGTGCCGCGGCGTCGCGTATAGCGCAGCAACTCGGCTTTTTCCGCGGCAATTTCGTCGATACCGCCTGGATAGTTGTTGGTGTGAGTTCTGGCGACGGCGGTAACGATAGCCACATCCGGACGCACTAGGCTTGCCAGTTCAGTCATAGTGCCGGGGCCGGAGGCGCCAAGTTCAATCACCGCATATTTGTGCCATGGACGAATGCGCAAGAGAACACCGGTTACCCCAAACCGGTCGTTTTCGTTGTTGCGTGTCGCATAGGTTGGACCTTGTTCTGCAAGGATGCGGGTAAGCAGTTCGCGGCATGTTGTTTTGCCCACACTACCGGTTATGGCGATTACTGTGGTGCGGAACATGAGCGAGCGCCACAAGTAAGCCACCCAGCGGCTATGCCGCAGGTGTCTGAGCACGCCGCGCTGCAACCATTGGGACGGTGTTGACATAAGGATCAATCTTCCGGGTTGCTGTGGTGGATCAGCCGGAAGCCAAAGCGGGTCGCCGTGCGGCTGTTATAGATGATAGAACGGCCCAGCAGGCGGACGATTGCGCAATAGCCCAAACGCACCGGGTGTACGTCAGTATGGGTTAATCGCGCTGGCAGATTTTGCGCCTCCACGTATGAAACCATGCGCTGACCGGGCTGGTGAGGGAAGAGTTTGCTGTTCAGGCGGCCTCTGGCGTGGCTGAGGTGCCTGCGCCGGTGGTCTGGATGGGTCCAGCCTTTGTAGCGGTACAAGAGATGGTTGTTGACGCGCACGCTGACCTGGCCGTTGAGTGGGGCCTGGCTGGCGGTGACAAAACCGTACCCCACCAGATCGTCGGCAAAAAAATTGGCCACGCAACGATCGCCCTGGGCCTCGGCTCTGCGTAGAAAGTCCGCCGTCAAGTCGTGCTCTGTGTCTGCCCAAGGCAGCAGTTCGATGGGCGTCATCGCTTGGATTGTGTAGCCTGGAGATAACTGGGGCATGCGGATGTGCGGATTGTCATCACCCAGTTCTACCAGCAGAAATTTGGTTCCATATCGCGACAGCAGTCTCAACAATGCGACCAACGGTTTTGCCAGGGTTTGTGCCAGTTGATTCATTTGCTGGATACCGCATCTATAAATTTGGCTGGAGGTAACAGGCACACTAGACACTCGTCAGCCGCGATGGCGGGCAAGCGGCCAACCTCCACCCAACCGCTTGTTAACATCTGCTGCAGCCAACCGCGGCGGCTGGTGAGTACGGTGGCCACCGGAATGCACTTATCATTCAAGGCTGCCTTGATCGCAACTCGTGTTAGTTGAGCCGCTACGCCTGCTTTGCGGTAGTGCGGGTGCACAACGGTTCGGCACAATTCGGCAAACCTCGCCTCGGGTTGATCTATCGCGGCGTGGTATAACTCCAGCGGGTTAACGCCCGGGGTGCCGAGGCCGATGTGCCCCACAACTTGATTGTTTTTGTGACAAATCCAACGATGCAGATCTGCAGGTGCCGACAGCCAGTCCAGCAGGTTCTGTTGACGCGCGTATTGGGGTGGCCAGCGAAGATCCTCAGCGCACTGTTGTTGTAGCAGCTCTTCCAGAGCGTTGTTATCGCCAGGTCGCCAGGCACGTGTCTGCATCGCTTCCACAAGCTTTACCACTTTTCCAAACGGTGGATAAACTCGTCCTCGAGTTCGTCCAGTTGATTGCTGGTCTTTGCGATACAGAGAATACTGCAGAAACCGTAGCGCAGTGCTCCTGTGCTATATGGGATCACGCCTGCGGATT
>JBCCUW010000160.1:0-8649 GCA_039196385.1 Pseudomonadota bacterium | reverse complement strand
TTGAGCACCATGGTGCAACCCGCCGCCAGGGCCGGCGCCACTTTGCAGGCAATCTGGTTAATCGGCCAATTCCAGGGCGTGATGAGGCCACACACACCGGCGGGCTCTTTGATGACGTGGGATGTGCCGATATCCTCTTCAAAAGAGTAGTCTTTCAGCACCTGCAGCGTTGTCATGAAATGACCAATGCCGGACGGTGCTTGAGCCGCTTTGGCCAGCGGCAGTGGCGCACCCATTTCTTCGCTGATGGCTGCCGCCACTTCGTCCATGCGCTCGCCGTATTTGGCAATAATGGCTTCCAGCAGGGCCACGCGTTCTTCGCGAGTGGTCTGCGAGTAGGTTTCGAACGCCGCACGGGCGGCGGCAACGGCCTTGTCCACGTCTTCAGCACCACCCATGGCCACTTGACCAATAGCTTGCTCCGTGGCGGGGTTGATGACGTCCAGCGTTGTGGTGGTGGACGGTGCGACCCATTCACCATTGATATAGAACTTTGTGCGGTTACTCACCGTGGCTTACCTCTCAATTACCTATTGATTTGAATAAAGTGATATGAAACAAAAAAATTCAGCGTAGCCGTATAGCTTAACCCGACTACTCATCATCTCCAAGATGCGGCACACTAGCGCCCCTGATTTTTTGCATACTTTTTGAGGGGCATATGAAAGGCACAGTGCACTATGAATTGCGCAATAACATCGCGCTAATGACCATCGACAATCCTCCCGTTAACCCGCTGTCTTCGGGCGTCCGCCAGGGGCTCAGCGACGGCATCAGCCAGGCCCTGGCAGATGATCAGGTGCAGGCGATTGTTCTCACCGGTGCTGGCCGCGCCTTTATCGCCGGAGCAGATATCTCAGAATTCGGCGGCGCCGCAACAGGACCCAGCCTGCATGACTGTCTGAACGCCATGGATGCCAGCAGTAAGCCGATTATTGCGGCGATTAATGGCACCGCATTTGGTGGCGGTCTGGAGGTTGCGCTGTGCTGTCACTACCGGGTGATTTCACCCACCGCGCAAGTCGGCTTGCCTGAGGTCAAACTGGGCCTGCTGCCCGGCGCCGGGGGCACCCAGCGTTTACCACGGCTGGTCGGCGCGGAAAAAGCGTTGAACTTCATGCTGACGGGAGACGGCATCCCCGGCCCGGAGGCGAAAAACCTCGGCATCGCGGATGAAGTGTTCGTCGGGGACATCGTTGAAGCCGCTATTAAGTATGCTGATGAGGTGATTGCAGCCGGTGCCAAGGTCCGCTGTATCCGCGACGAAGACAGCCTGTTGATTGCCGATCGCGACAATCCGGAAATTTTTGCCAGTGCGCGCAAAGACGCAGCACGCAAGATGCGCAAGCGTTTTGCCCCGGAGATGATTGTCCAGTGCGTCGAAGCGGCGGTTAATCTGGGAGACTTTGATGCAGGTATGAAGGTAGAAGCGGAAAATTTTGCCCAATGTCTCAAGCATCCACAGCGCGAAGCCTTGATCCACATGTTTTTTGCCGAGCGCGAGGTGGCGAAAATCCCGGATGTGCCGCGAGATACGGAAACCAAACCCATCAATCAGGCGGCTGTGATCGGCTGCGGCACCATGGGTGGCGGCATTTCCATGTCCTTCCTTAACGTCGGAATTCCCGTCACTGTACTGGAGCTAGACAAAGAGGCTCTGGACCGAGGGATGGGTGTCATCAAACGCAACTACGACATTCAAGTGCAGCGCGGACGCATGTCCTCGGCTGAGGTGGATGAGCGTATGGGTCTGCTCACCGGTACCACCGAATACGCGGATCTGGGCAGCGCTGACGTGATTATTGAAGCGGTTTACGAAAACATCGACGTCAAAGTCGAGACCTTTAAGAAAATCGAAGCAGTAGCCAAACCGGGCGCCATTTTGGCCAGCAATACATCCGGTCTGGACGTGGACAAAATGGCTGACGCCACCAGCCGTCCTGAAGACGTGATCGGTTTGCACTTTTTTTCCCCGGCTAACGTCATGAAACTGCTTGAGGTGGTGCGCGGTGAGAAGACCAGCAAGTCCACCATTGCAACGTCCATGCAACTGGGCAAGAGGCTGAACAAGATTGCGGTACTGTCAGGCAATGCTCCCGGTTTTATCGGTAATCGCATGCTGGCCGGTTATACCCGGCAGGCCGGCGAGATCATTCTGCAGGGTGCTACCCCTTATCAGGTGGATAACGTCCTGCTGCAGTTCGGCATGCCCATGGGCCCCTTCCAGATGAACGACCTGGTCGGTCTGGACCTGGGATGGCGGGCCCGCAAACTATCCGGCATGCAGCCCGAGGACGTGCCGATCACGGCGCGCGTTGCAGATAAGTTGTGCGAACTGGAGCGCTTTGGTCAGAAAACCAGCCGTGGTTTTTACATCTATCCCGAAGGTAGCCGGGCCGGTACCGCAGACCCTGAAGTAGTCGAAATTGTTGAACAAACCTCTGCGGAACTGGGGATCACACGACGCGAAATTGCTGACGAAGAAGTGCTGAAGCGCTGCCTGTATCCCCTGATTAACGAAGGCGCGCGTATCCTTGAAGATGGTATTGCGATCCGCCCCTGCGACATCGATATTGTCTACATCAACGGCTACGGCTTTCCGGAAGTGACCGGTGGGCCGATGTTCTGGGCAGATCAGCAAGGCCTGGACAATATTCTCGCCGACATCAAAAAGTTTGGCGAAGAATATGGCGGTGACGTATGGGAACCGGCACCGCTGCTCGAGCGACTGGTGGCAGAAGGCAAAGGGTTCGCCAGTCTGCAGGGATAAACCGTTGCTGACCCCGGCAGCAAAAATATGCGCCCTGCCAGCCTGACCAGCGCCCACGCGCTGCTACTGCTGGCGGGCGTATCGCTATCCCCCGGCTTGTGGGCCCATGGCGTCAGCACAGGTGATGCCGGCTTTCTGCAGAGTCAGCAGGGGCTGCAGTTCTGGCCCTATTTTTACCTGGGCGCCAAACACATGGTCACCGGGTTTGACCATCTACTATTTCTAGCGGGCGTTGTCTTCTTCCTCTATCGCCTGCGTGAGGTGGCCACCTACGTCACCCTGTTTGCGGTTGGCCACTCCATCACGCTGCTTGCCGGTGTGCTGCTGGATATTCCTGCCAACGTCTATCTGATCGATGCCATCATCGGTTTGTCTGTGGTGTACAAAGCGCTCGACAATCTGGGCGGCTTCCAACATGGCCCCGTGCACATCAACCCACGTGCGGCAGTGGCCGTATTCGGGCTGTTCCACGGTTTTGGCCTGGCCACCAAGCTGCAGGAACTGACGTTGTCAGCAGACGGCCTGGTCGGCAACCTGCTGGCATTTAATCTGGGGGTCGAAGCAGGCCAACTGGTTGCTCTGGTCGGCATAGTCACGGTCATGAACTTATGGCGCCGTCACCACCAGTTTGCGCGCCACGCGCTGGTTGCAAACACCGTCATCATGACCTGTGGCTTTGTTCTGCTGGGCCACCATCTCACCGGGTATGTAACGACCTAGCTCAGCGCACCGGTTATTGCAACAGCGCGCCGGTGCTCGGTTGAGACTCAACTGAGCAGCCAGCCGCCGTCTACATCGACCGTTGTACCGGTGACATAGCTATTGGTGGCAACAAACAAAATCCCGTCCGCAACTTCTTCTGCGGTCCCCGGCCGGGGAATGAGGTGCGCCGCTGTCGCCCCGCCGAGCATCTTGTTCCGCTGTTCAGCATCAGGCCCGAACATCGGCGTATCAATGACACCGGGTGAAACTACATTGATCCGCTTTGGGGCCATTTCCACCGCGACTGCCCGGACAAACTGCTCAACCGCCCCACCGACCGACGCCAATGCCGACTGTCCCGGTTTGGCTTTGCGCGCCGGTGAGCCGCTGACCAGCACAATGTTGCCATCGTCAGCCAGATGCTCAGCACCCAGCCGCACAACATTGGTGTAACCCCATAATTTATCGAACGAAGCCTGATAGGCATCCAGATCCATCTCCAGAAAAGGCCCCGCAGCTCGAGTGCCGCCCGTCGCAGCACTGATCAGGATGTCGTAAGGCGCCTGTGCGGCCAGCAGGCTGGCCAGGCTGTCACGATCGCGCACGTCACACTGGGCCAGTTCAATGGCGCCCACATCACCCGCACGGGACGGGTCACGACTGATGGCCACCACGGTTGCGCCTGCCGCCAGTAACTTTTTACTGGTCGCCAGACCTATGCCTGACGTGCCACCAAACACCAATGCCTTTTTTCCAGTCAGGTTCATACGACGCGCTCTCCATTTATATGTAAGTCAGTTAATCTGAATTCGGTGACGGGTTTAGGTTTGCCATCACAGCTGGCGACCACGGGGGTGCCTTCAAGCTGTTCAACCCGCACGCGGGCAACGCCGTCAGCCGCTAATTTGAACTCCGCCGCGGTTACGCTGTTGTCACCGCCAATGTCCGTCAGCGTCAGCGCGTGCATATCGGTCTCGCCAAGATGTTGGCGCAGGTAATACTCTGATGCTTGCGCGGCGGGAGCATAACATGAGCGTCCACGCAAATTGGGCAGGCTGATCTGACCATCGTCCTGGGCCTGAGTTAACGCGACCACATCCTCAGGGGTAACAAAGCCGTACAGCAAGCCACTGGGCAGGCTCAATAAATTGGGTGCATAACGATGGCCGCCCACATGCGTGGTTTGCCAGACCCGCCGGCCCACGTGGGTCTGCAGTTGCTCAAATACCGGTAAGCCAAACCGGGCACAGCAAACGTCGCGCTGGCCGTTGGTACAGACCAGGTACAGGGGCTCATCCAGCCGCTCGGCGCCAGGCAGCATCTGCAACGGCTGATTGGACGCCAGATCGCTGGCGGTCAGATTAAGCAGGTCGCTGTATTGTGTTAACTGCCCGGACCAGAGGTGTTGCTGCTGCGCCTGACCCTGGCTGACCAGCACTTTCGGTTGCACCATATCCGCAGAGGCAGCCTGCTTGATGAACTGCACCCTTAAGCGTGCACCCGAGTGCGCCCGAACTTGCTCCGGCAGCGCAGCCAGGTGTGCGTTAATGCGCGGATCCAGTTCGTTATCTTCAACCGCTTTGGGTTTCCAGGGGCGTGGATATTCAATCAGCAGCCACAGGTCAACCTGCACGGCAGTACCACACAGCGCAGCCTGGTCCTGCCGGGCCAGCGCACTGCAATACGCTCTGTCACTGGAAGGGGGTTGCCTGACCATGCACACCCGCTGTTGTTGGAATCTTCGCATGATAGCGCGCCAGGCCGGCACCCTACCAGCCTTCTGCCTGCTGACATATAATCCGGGTCGTTTCGTAACAAATTAAATGTGTACTGCCCGGGCAGTTAACTAATCAGGGGAATAAAAAATGAATACCAACGAAGTAGTCATTGTGGATGCGGCACGCTCGCCGGTGGGCAAAAAAAATGGCAGCCTGGGTGGCGCGCATCCTACCGACGTGCTGGGTCAGGTGATGATGAAAACATTGCAACGCAACGGCCTCGACAGCCAGGTTGTTGATCAGGTTGTTGGCGGTTGCATTAACAAACTGGCGGCGCAGGGCATGAACGTTACCCGCACAGCCTGGCTGGCGCATGGCGGCGCTATTGAGACCCCCTGCATCACCATCGACTCACAATGTGGTTCTTCGCAGCAATCCACGACACTGGCACACAGCATCATTGCCTCAGGGCATGCTGATGTGGTCATGGCCTGCGGAGTTGAGAATATGACGCGTCTGCCTATCGGCAGCGATGCGGTTGGCAAAGACAAGCGGATGGGTAAACCCATTTCCAAGAGCTACTTTGAGCAACACGAATTCACCAGCCAGTTTGAGGGAGCCGAACGGGTCGCTGAGAAGTACCAGATTACCCGCGGTGACACCGATGCTTTTGGCCTGCAATCCCAGGAACGTGCGAAAGTTGCTGTGGACAACGGTTACTTTGACTCACAAATCATTCCCGTCGAAGCGCCTGTGATGGACGACGAATTCGAAAAAACCGGCGAAACGATCACCGTCAGCAAAGACGAAATACCCCGCGATACCAGCTTGGAAGCGTTGGCTGGCCTAAAACCCGTTGCGCGGGAAGATGGTGTCCACACTGCAGGTACCTCTTCGCAGATCGCCGACGGCGCCGCCGTGGTCCTGATGATGAGTGCCAGCAAAGCAGCAGAATTGGGACTGACCCCGCTTGCCCGCATCAAGGCTTCTGCACTGGTTGGCTGCGACCCGGTACTCATGCTTGAAGGTCCCATCCCGGCTACGGAAAAACTGCTGGCCGACACCAATCTGCAGATCAACGACATCGACGTTTTTGAGGTCAACGAAGCTTTTGCGTCTGTGGTCCTGAGCTGGGCTAAAACTGTCGGCGCAGACATGGACAAGGTGAATCCCAATGGTGGCGCCATCTCGCTGGGTCATCCGCTGGGCGCAACAGGATGTTTCCTGATTACCAAGGCAGTACACGAACTGGCGCGTACCAATGGTAAATACGGTTTGATTTCCATGTGCTGCGGTGGCGGTCTGGGTACAGGCACGCTGGTCGAGCGGGTTGCCTGAGCGAGGCGTTCAAGCATGAGTTTCAACACATTGACCTGGGGCGTCAAAGCGAGTTTTCGGAATTACGTCGAAGCCGCAGAAGGCACAATCAGCGTAACTGATGGGGCAACGCGAACCGCAGAAGGTGTGTTCGAATTCAAGGCGCTGCCCGGCGGCGATCTGAGCATCGCGCCGGATGGCAGCGCCACCGGCGCCATGCGCTTTGAGGGTACGGTTACCTTTGAGGCGCACGGTGGCATGCTGAAATCCACGCTCACCCAACTGGGTCTTGAAGCCGGTAGTGATGGGCTGGTGCTGACCGCTCTCGACGCACCGCTGAATAGGGACCGTTGTGCAATCGCCAGTCTCAAGCTGATTGATGGCGGACAGGATAATGCTGCCACCCTGAGTGCAGAGATCACCGTCGACGGCATGTATCAAATTGCAGATAACTATCCTCCAGGCACTGAACTGGATCCGGTACAACTTGCCTGAAACCCGATAACGCCTTGCAGCGATCGCTAACTCAGCTGGTTTGACGACCCCACCTGCCGCGGGTCATCCTGCGGCAGCTGTTCCTCGTTCTCCAACACCGCGCCTGCAATCGGCAGGAAAACTCGCACGGTTGTCCCGACATTCGCTTCGCTGGTGAGCTGGAGGCCACCACTGTGGCTTTTGACGATACCGTGGATCGCGGCAAGCCCGAGCCCTGAACCCTCAAACTTCGTGGAATAGAAAGGTTCAAAAGCGCGCAAGCGCATGGCTTCATTCATCCCAGCACCCTGATCACTGACGTCCACATAGGCAAAACAGCCTGCTTTCGGCGTGAGCACAAAAGCCAAGCTGGCAATGTCCGCCTGCCGCAGATAAAGCGTGCCCCAACTGACCGTGATAATCCCAGGCACACCTCTGTAGGCGTCAGCCGCATTCTGCAGGAGATTGATCACAATCTGATCAACCAATGTAGTGTCTGCTTCAAGCTGCGCCGTTTTTTCACCGTTGCGCCGCACACTGATCCCCTTGGGCAGCGAAGATTCAATCAGTGCAATGTTGCTTTCCACTCGCGCAGCAAAATCGAAAGCCGAAATGTTAGGTCGCGCACGACCTGCGTAAGCCAGCAGTGACTGGGTGAGGTCTGCCGCTTTTGCTGAGGCGCTGTACGTAGCCTCCAGCAGTGAGCGGGTGTCGCCATCTTCGGTACGTCTGAGGGCAAGCTCCGTATTCCCGGCAATGACGGTGAGCAGATTATTAAAGTCATGGGCTATCCCACCCGCGAGCAGGCCTAACGACTCTCGCCGTTGGGTTTCCTGCATCAAGCGTTCCATCTTCACTTGGCGTCGATGCGCTTCCTGGGCCTCCAGGTGCAAGGCATGCAATTGCAGGACCGTGCGTCTTCTGGCCTCAAACAGGGCCACCGCCAACACGCCACCGACCAGCAAGCTGCCGCCCCAGATCCGCCAATCGGCAGCGCTATGTGCGGATACTGCAAAGGCGCTGAACCAGACACCGCCAATCACCGGTATGTTGAGATAGAAACCGCTTCGCTGCGTTAGGAAATAGCCGCTTGCGATGACGATCATCACTAAATTCAACGAGTGAATAGGCTCATCAAGCAGATGGAGCACAAAGCCCGCATGCGCAACCATGCCGGTGGAAAGGAATATCAGCAGGTAATGAGGCCAGGCGCCCGGCAGTTCGCGAGTGACAACATATATCCCCAGCAGGAGACAAATCGCAGACCAGAATAAACCCGTGGCGTTGAGCACCGCCTGGTCCCAAGGTGGTGGAAAAACCACAGCGAGCGCATGAATAATGAAAAAAATCGCCGCAACACCGAAACATGCGGTCGGCAGAACCGTCGAAGCCTGGCGGGTTAACGGGTCGGTGATCTGTTGTGTCGCTTTACTCACGGTGTTCAGCAACGCCCGAGAAACGGCGGAAGTGCGCCGCTTCCCAGTCGGCATAGGGAGTACCGTCAGCATGCAATAGCTCATGAAACCAGGGTTCGTCGTCCGCTACCTGCTCCTGCCAGGAACGCCAGGGAAAGCGGGTTTGCGTGCGGCCATCCACCAGGCCCCAATTAATCGCGCCAACCTGGCGTTGCGCAAACACTTCCAGCAAATCCACCGTAGACCCTTCGCT
>JBCCUW010000159.1:0-8666 GCA_039196385.1 Pseudomonadota bacterium | reverse complement strand
TCTGCGACGGTTGGCTGCCTTTGTACTACTCCCCCTATCGCCAGGAGGTTTATGCGGATCAGATCAAAGACCGTAAGCCGGGGTTTGAAATCATGCAGGGGGTGTCTATCAACATCACCGACGATATTGAGGCAGGCTTACTCCCGGTTAAGCAGAATCTCGCCTTCTATGTGGGCGGCATGGGCGCACAAAAAGCTAATTTCCACACCGAACTCATCAGTCGCATGGGATTGGAGGCAGAAGCGCGCAAAATCCAGGAATTGTTCCTCGCTGGAAAGCGCGACGAAGCTGTGCAGGTGGTACCCAGCGAATTTGCCGACGAAATCTCGCTCGTGGGACCGGTCGAGCGGATTAGGGATCGCCTTAAGGCCTGGGAAGACAGCCCCGTCACATCACTCCTGGTCAACGCGCCCGCAGACCCGGCCAAGCTGCGCGACTATGCCGAGCTGGTGCTGGGCTGAAAGTTGCCCGGCAGACCCTTCATCAAGTCGTCACATCAGTTTCACAGTTCATTCACGCAGTGCTCATTAGGCTTTTGAAAAAACTGTGAAGAAGAGACTATGAACACGATGAGCCATCCGCTGGCCCTGGCCGCCGATTCTGATTTGCCTGTTTCTGAGCGTATTCGCCAACGACTGGAAGCCAGCGGCGAACGCTACTTTGCCAACGACAATATCAGTGACTATATGCTGGAAGGCGAAATGGAAGCGTTGCAGGCAGAAGTTGCCGAAGAGATGCACAAAGTGCTGAGCTCGCTGGTGATTGATGTCGAGCATGATCACAACAGTCAGGATACGGCCCGTCGTGTCGCCAAGATGTTTGTCCAAGAGGTTTTCCGTGGCCGTTATGTTGAGCCACCTGCATTAACCGAATTTCCCAACGTTTCACAGCTGAACGAATTAATGACGGTCGGACCCATTAAGGTGCGCAGCGCCTGTTCACACCATCTGTGTCCGATTATCGGCAAGATCTGGGTAGGTGTGATGCCGAACAGCGATTCCAGTCTGATCGGGTTGTCCAAGTACGCACGTATGGTTGAGTGGATCATGAGCCGACCGCAAATTCAGGAAGAAGCCGTTGCGCAACTCGCAGACCAGTTGGAAGAAAGTATGCAACCGGACGGGCTGGCCATTGTTATGGAGGCAGATCACTTCTGCATGCATTGGCGCGGTGTGAAAGACGACGGCTCAAAAATGACCAACAGCATCATGCGTGGCGCTTTCCTCAAAGACAGCAGTCTACGCCGCGAATTTCTTTCGCTGTTGAAGTTTTAGGCAGCGCCCGCGGCGATTCTTAAAAAAGCCGCTTCGGTATAAAATCCGCGGCAGATCAAAAAGAGGTCGCAGCGAGTATATATGTCCGAACCAAGCCAAGGGAGCGACCCGGTTGAGGCCGTCAAAGACAGCCTGAAGCCAAAATTCATGGTGCTCATTGAATACCTCAATGAGCAACACGAAATACTTGCTGCCAGTTTTTTTACCGAACTGCTTGTCAACCTGACCCAGGCGGAGGAAGAGGAAGAACTTCTAACCGTTTTCTTTCAACTGTCTTCCACCGCCTTTATGGGCTTTCAGTTCGATCCAATCTCCTGGCAGCTCGCGGACGAAATCCTGCAGGAAGCGGAACAGGTCGCCCATACGTTTTCGGGCTCCACCCAACAGATGCACTAAATCAGTGCGCATTTGAAATCCTGCCCAATCCGCGTACGATAAATCGCTAATAACCGGTAGGGAGGTGTTTGCAGCGCTCAACGCTGTAGACAAACAGCATGCGCATTACCCCCATGTCCACCACGCTGGGCGCCACAGTGCACAACTTGGATTTAGCCCAACTGAATGACGATCAGTGGCAAAACCTGTACCGCGCGTTCCTGGAGTATGCCGTGCTGGTGTTTCCGGATCAGCACCTTTCTGATGCTGAACAAAGTACCTTCGCTCGACGTTTTGGTGAGATAGAAAAGCTCTCTCCCAAACAAAAAGACGGCACCATACCTATTTCCAACCGCAAGGCGGATGGCAGTGTTGCGCAACCAGACGAATACCAGTATCAGATTCTGGCCGGTAACGAAGGGTGGCACACCGACAGCACCTACATGCCGCTGGCATCCAAAGTGGCCATGCTCAGTGCGGTGACCCTGCCGCCAGACGGAGGAGAAACCGAATTCGCAGATATGCGCGCTGCCTGGGAGGCATTGCCACCCGCAACCCAGACCAGATTAGCGGGTATGGCCGCATTCCACTCGCTGTACTATTCCCAGGAGCAGGCAGGTTTCAGTCACAAGGCCGGCAGCCAGTACGGCCTGCATGAACTGGGTGCGCCATTACGTCCGCTGATGAAAGTTCATCCCGAAACAGGGCGCAAAGCACTTTATACGGGTAGGCACGCGTACGGAATTCCCGGCTTGAGCAGCACCGAATCCAGCCAGCTGCTGAGAGATTTACTTGCGCAGGCTTGTCAGCCACCCAGAGTGTATACCCACCATTGGCAGGTTGGAGATCTGGTTGTCTGGGACAATCGCTGCCTGCTGCACCGCGCTCGCCCCTACGACAAAAGCTATCCCCGCGTGTTGCGCGGCAGCCGCATTGCCGGTGACCCGGCAAGTGAACTGGCCCCAACTTACCCCGACAGCCGCGCGAGCGGCGCCGCCCAATCAAGCTGAGCTGACGCATCCGCTGGCATTCGCCAGAGGACTCCGCCATCATGGCCCGTCTTGTGGGTAGAGGGACAAATGATCGATGATCACAGTACTCGGGCGGCGCAATTCGGCAAACGTACAAAAAGTCATGTGGACGCTGGGTGAGCTGGACATTCCATACTCTCGCATCGACGTGGGCGGTTCTTTCGGGTACCCGGAGAATTACCCGAACCCTAATCAGGTTGTACCTACGATCCAGGATGATCAACATGACAATCTGGTGGTCTGGGAATCCAACAGCTGCGTGCGCTATCTGGCTTATCACTACGGCCAGGGAACCCTTTGGCCTGACAATCCGGCTGCGCTGGCCTGTGCGGACATGTGGATGGAATGGCAGCGCAGCGATATATCTGCTTTTTTCCTGCTGTTCCAGATGCTGGTACGCGGCTTACCCGGCACGCCGGAAAAACTGCAACAAGCAGAAGCCACCTGCAGGCGCACGTTCGACCAACTCGACCAGCAGCTTCAGGGCCGGGACTACATCTGCGGCGGGCGACTGAGCATGGCGGATATCGTCATTGGGGCAATGATGTACCGCTATATGACTCTGCCCATTGAGCGCGCCGATCAATCGGCTCTGCAGGCCTGGTACGCGCGCCTGTGCGAGCGACCCGCCTATCAGAAACATGTCATGCTTGAATACGGCAGTAACGTACAGGAATGGGACGCGCACGAGCAGGCCAACGCGGGCATCCAATAGGCTGGAGAGGCAAACACCGGGTGGCCGCATCACAGCGAGTTTGCACCCGGCCTGATCTCGACAACAGTCGAACCAAGTCATTTGCAGGGCCACTTTATTTTCAAGGCCACTTTATTTGCAGGGCCACTTCATTTGCAGGGCAGGGCCGGATTGCGCGATCATAAGCAGATGCATATGACCGGCTTAACAGCTCGATTTCATACAATTGCGAATCTGCACCGGCGAACCGGCAGCGGCAGCCTCCTTATCATTCTGCCGATCATACTGCTCGTGTTCGCTACACCGGTGAGCGCCCGAACGATCAATCAATATCCATTTGCAGACAACACCGCGCTGCTGGCTGACGCCACCCACTTTCCGTCCTGGGCCGCAACACTGCAGCGGCAGGCTGAGCAACAATCGCTGATGGTACGCTGCAGAACTGAGGCAGGTAGTGGCGAGACAATGGTCAGCAAAGCCGAGTGTCGCGGACGCCTGCGCTCCTACAACCGGATGATCGCCAAGGCTGCTGAACTTACCCGCGAGGAAAAAATTACCCTGGTCAATTATTACATCAACCGAACCCGTTATGATCGCGATCACCCCGAGCGCTTATACGATGAACAGGGAAAGCGCACCGGCGTTAAAAAAAATCACTGGGCAACGCTATATGAATTTCTGACCGAACGCGGGGATTGTGAAGACTACGCAAGTGCAAAGTACTTCATGCTGAGAGAGTTGGGTTTTCCACCAGACGACATGCGTATTGTGGTGACTTACGAAACGCGACCGCGCGGTTATCACGCAGTCTTGGCATTACGCGTAGAGCAGGATAAGGTATGGCTGCTGGAATCAGACAACGTCATTAAAAAACGCAATCATTCCGGCTATCGTTACATATATGCTATGAACGAACACTCGGTTTGGGATCACCGCACCGACTACTGACTCACGCCGGATCTGGAAGTAAAAAGTGCAGGTAAGGAGATAAACAGCATGAACCCACGCAAAACACTCACCGGAACTCTGACCGCAACTCTGACCGCACCTCTGACCGCAATAGGCGCAGCACTACTGCTGAGCAGCACAATCGCAGTGGCTGATGCCAATAGTGCCCAGAGTGATGCCGTGCAAGTGCCCAGCCTGAAAGTCAAAGAAAGGCTGCAGAGCATCGAACAGATTAACGTCACTTCAGAAAAGACTGTGCAGGACATCCAAGTGGAAAGCCAGGCGGTTGCCAATCTGCTTGAAGAAGCAGATCAGCTGGATCAGCTGGATACCGCTGCGACAGATCGACCTGACAAGTAAGTTCAGCCTTCTGCACACCGGCCATACTCCACAAAAATGGAGTCTCCGGCGTTGATCTCTTCGCCGGCGGAGTCACCATCGGCGTCACCCGCTGAGTCACCATCGGAGAAACGGGCGCCCGCAAAGGTCCAGCCACCGATGCTGCTGCGGGTAAAGCGCAGATTCTGTAAGTTCAGCAACAGCAGTTCCGAGGGTGGTGAATTAGTGCAGCTCAGACCCTGGGCATTATCGATGCCACGCAGATACACACACTGCAGTTCTACAACTTCCCCCTCTGCGTCCGTCAGCGTAAGGAAACTGTCGTAAGGGGTATCAGCCAGGTGTCGCAGCAGAACCCGATTGGTGCGCAGACGAAATTCGCTTTCGTAAAACACCACGGCCTCATAAATTTCACCATCAGTAAGTTGATCAAATTCAGCGTCCGCACCCTGCTCAGCCTGGTATTGCTCACGCAGCAACTGACGGCGCACCGGATAGTCATGAAAGCCGGCGGTCTGTGCCGCCTCGCAACGCAAGTCTGCAGGTACTTCAGGCGCAACGGAGGCGCTAATTGCGGCGCTGCAGGCAAACGCCCAACCCCAACCCAGCAGATACGCCAATTGATGTTTGTGCACATTCGTCAAAATAGGTGTCCTTCGCCGTGTCTTACCTGGTCCGCATTATATCGTGCGAGCGCCCAACTGGCGCTGCTGGGCTGTGGGGTTCTATGGGCAACCCTGGGGCACACTGAGTGGCGTGAGTATCCGGACAAGCACATCAGCCTGATTACCAACATCGAGCCCGCCCGAGCTGCAAAGTTGCTGCAGCATCTGGGCTGGTTTCGCCAGGTGGCCGACGCTTACATCGAAGCCCCCGTACACGACCATTTGCCGCCTGTGCAGCTGGTGGTATTCGCCAGCCGCAAAACCTTCAACAAAGTGGTTAACCAACGCCATTTCGCGGCATATACGCAACCGGACATCGCCCGCACAACCCTGGTGGTGGGGCCCGAGGACAACGGCGATGTTATTGAAAGCAGCTTGCACGAGTACGTGCACTATCGCCTGCGCACCCAGGCAATTGGCTATCCGCGCTGGTACGAAGAAGGCCTTGCGGTGCTGCTGTCTGCCGCAGAATTTACAGTGGAGGACGGGCAGGTCACGGCCACTATCGGCCGCCGCCTGCCAGCGAAGCTGCAATACAATGCCCTGGCGCTGCCCAAACCAGCGAGCCTGCTGACCACCGCTGATCAGGAAGACTGGCCACTGGCGAGATTAGCGAGTTACTACAAACAAAGCGCGTATCTGTTGCGTTATCTGCTGCACGCTGAGCTACCGCAGAACAAGCAGCAAGCACTGCAGATCTACCTCGAACAGCGCGACATCGACCTGCTCAGCAAACTGGAAATGGATGCGTCAGCGCTGTCCCGCGCGCTGAAAGAGTTCCGCCAGAACCCGCGCAGGGCGCGCCAGCTGAAGATCCAGTCAGCGTCCAACGAGGCCCTCCGGCCCCCAGCATCACAACCCCTCACCAGAACTTCGCAACTCACATTGCTGGCCAATCTGGCAGAATCACCCAATCCCGGTTTTGCCATCACCACCTATCGCAAACTGGCGAAGCGCAATCCCACAGAAGTACGCTACTGGGCCTGGCTGGCGCGCACCCAGATGGCCCGCAACGAACGTGCGGCAGCGCGCTCACTGGAACGCGCAGCGGACCTTGACCCGGGCCATCCCGACGTCCTCATTCAACAAACCCGGCTCAAACTGCGCCAATGCCCACTGGATGAGACACTCACGTGCCTGCCCACGTGGCGTTCTGCCAGCGCCCCCTTGCGCCAGGCACTGGACCGCAACCCTGAACACTTTCAAGGAATTCTGTGGTTAGGGGTGACTGAGTTGTACAGTGGTTACGCGGGGCGAGCGCTCAACTATCTGCGCATCGCCCACCAGCGGGCGCCATGGTCACCTATGGTGAACTTTCATCTCGGCGAATGTCTGCGGTTGTTGGGTAATCCGCGGGGCTACAATCACCTGCAGCGGGCCATGTGGTGGGCGCAGGATGCAGAACTGCAAAACGCCGCCAGACTTGCACTGCAGACCTGGCGCGACACACAACCCGCTGCCGCGACAGGTACTGATAATGGCGCCAACGAGCATTCCCTTGAGTAACCGATTAATCATCTTGATTAGCCTGGCCTGCGCGGCGTGCGCCAGCGTGCCAGCAGGCTCACCGGGATCAGCCTCTGCAGAACTGCAACAACATACCTTGACCAGCAGCGGTGCGCCGCGCAGCTTCTGGTTGTACCACCCGGACTCGGCAAAGCCGGGCGCGCCGCTGCTCTTTGTCCTCCATGGATCCACCGGTACCGGCGCACAGATCCGCCGCACCACTGCAGAACGATTTGACAGACTAGCGGATCAATACGGGTTTACGCTGATCTATCCAGACGGGTTCGAACGCCACTGGAACGATTGTCGTGGCAGTGCAAGTTACAGCGCTAATATCAGAAACATCGATGACCCCAGGTTCTTTCGCGATATGGTGGCGTTTGTGCAAGCCTCCACGGGCTCACCACCCGCCAGAGTAGATGCTGTTGGTCATTCAAACGGCGGCCATATGGCGTTTCGCCTAGGCTACGAGGCCGCTGATCTGGTCACCGCCATCACCGCCATCAGCGCCAATCTGCCCGAGGTGGCCAACTCGGACTGCCGGCCAAGCCACCAGCCGGTCACGGTTATGCTGATGAACGGCACGGATGACCCCATCAATCCCTACCAGGGTGGTGTGGTGACATTGAATGGTGACGCCAGTCGTGGCCAGGTCATGTCAGCCGACGCAAGCGCGCGCTACTGGGCCAGCTTGATCACCCAGCATAAACCCATCAAGAAAACACTGCGGGAACGCGACGGCAACCCGCAGACCCGGGTGATACGCCACCTTTGGCAGGGTGAGCAGCACCATGTTGCCCTGTACACCCTGCAGGGTTCAGGGCATGTGATTCCAGGGCCGGAACTGCAATTCCCGGCATCTATCGGACCTGATGCCGGTGATATCTCCGCACCGGATATCGTCGTCCAGACACTCATGGGTAAAAAGCTCGATTGAACCTTCAGTCGTTTAACACTTGCGCAGATTCACCGGCCGCTGAGCCGAAAATACCTTGCGCCATCAGCGACGTTTCCAAACCACGACGATGTTGATAGATGTCCGCCCGGATCTGATGCACATGTTGACTGTCCGGATCAGCCAGCGCGGCAAATTCAATCAAATGACAAGCCAGCCTGGGATCGTCCGCCATGAGTACGCGGGCTCGTTCCGCCAGCTTGTCTGCACCCCCTGCAAGTTGCGCAAGTTCCACGGCCAGATGTGCGTCTTTGGCAGGTTTAAGATGGGCAGGATTACCATCATACCAACCACCATACAGTCGCCAGATATTACGAATGACAAACTCGGGTTCGTCATAGGTCGGCTGCATGAAAGGCTTTTCGAGATAGCTGGGATCAAGCTTCACCTCATGGATGATATCGTCCAGACGCATGCCGGCGTTCATGCGTTGCAGCGTTTCATACACCAGAAATTCCAGCGCTTCAGCCACATCCGTCAACACACGCTTGATGCGTTCTTTACCAGCTATGGGCAGGCCAAGGGCCGGCAGAAACAGTTCAGCACCTTTGGCTGCCATGGCGCGCATGGCGGCAGCCCACTCTGCCGGATAACGTTGCACCTTCTGAGGATTCCCGGCATTGGGAAAAGCCCAGATCAGAAAATCGCCGGCACAGATAGCCTTGTGCGCAGGAATCCAGGACCAGGTATGGTCGTCGGTTTCGCCTCGGGCATGAATCAGATGAATGTCCATACCCCCGACTTCCAGCATCATTTCATCACGATAGGTTACCGTTGGCGCGGCGGTCTCCGCAGGCAGAAAGCGCTCTTCATCACCAATGTCGTAACCCTTACGACCCGTTGCGCCAAACTGGCGGCTGTTGATCGACAGGTTGTAAC
>JBCCUW010000158.1:0-8669 GCA_039196385.1 Pseudomonadota bacterium | reverse complement strand
TCTCGACATAGCGACGCCATTTTCTCGCCTTCCAGAAGCCGAGCTACGAACTTCAGTCGTTCATCCATCGGTTTACACTCCTTCCAAGGCATTTGGGGTCCTCCCAAATGCCTAATTGTGTAAACCATGTGACCGGTGTAAAACGTAAGCGATCTGTCGAGAAGGTCACTTCAATAAAATCTTATCGTGTCACCCGGTATGCGCGGCAATCCTGCGCTGCAGCGCCTTCCCGTAGTCCAGACACAACAAAGTCCGCAATTCCGGCGACATCCGCTCGACAAAATCAGTGTCAAACTCGCCCCAGGGGCTCATGGGCTTAACAGTCAACTGGGTGAAATTAATCAGAATTGCCACCCGCGGAGCATCACTGTGATTAACGGCGGTGCGATGCCACAGCAAACCGTGGCTCACGACCGCATCACCGGCATTGCCGGTGGCTTGTATTGCGCTTTGTTCAAAGCGTTCCAGGTCGGGTTTGCCGGTCCACTGCTGGCTGCCAGGAGCGACCCAGGTGCCACCGTTGACTTCGGTGAAAGGTTCCATCATCCAGATCACCTGCATCATCAGTGCAGGTTCTACCGGCATGCCGGGATTCATGGCCCAATAAGGAAAGTCCACGTGCAGTCCACCGGGTGCGCAACCAGGTAACAGCACGCGGGCAGAGAAGCTTGCCAGAGTGGCGTCGTTCCCCAGCATCCTGTGCGCCAGAGCAAGGAGCTCCGGGTGCGTCGCTAGATTTTCGTATTCTTTGCCCCAATGGAGTATATCCGGCAGCCGCACGGCGCCTTCACCGGCTGGCGAACCTTCGCTCAATCGGTCCAGGACTTGCTGGCGAACATCGGTAGCATCTGCCGGGCTGATCAATGCGGGCAGAACGCTATAACCATCGCCGTGAATCAGATTGTCATAAACCTGGGCTGACATGTTGTGATCCAATTATGAACTGCAGGATAACATGGAGCAGCCCACTCGGGTGCGCGCCCAGTCCGGGCGCTTGGCGGCAAAGTCGGCTTTTTCCGGCTGCTCAGCGTAAGGCTGCCGCAGTACATCCAGTGTTTCGTTGATGCGGGTAAAATCTCCCTTTTCCGCATCGTCGATGGCCAGCTGCGCCAGATAATTACGCAATACATATTTCGGATTGGTTGCGTTCATCGTGTTGCGGCGTTGCACTGGGTCGACCTGCTGTTGTTGCAGTACTTGTTGATAGGTGGCCAGCCAGTTTCTGGTCTGCTTGACGGTGTTAGGGTCGGGTGCCACATAGTAAGCGCTCTGCAGCTTCTCCCAGCTATCTTCCGCGCCCGGATCCAGGTTCGCCAGGTCCCGATAGAACAGGGTCATATCGGTTTCCGTGGCCACCAGCAGCCGGTGCAGATTATCGACCAGGTTGGCGTCAAACGCTTTCAGTCCCAGCTTCGCGGCCATCATTTGCTGCCACAGGGTCTCGTAGTGAGCGGCGTAGTGGCTCAGCGCTTCCTCCAGAGGGGCAGGCTCTTCAGCCAGCGGTAGGAGCGCATTGGCCAGCTGCATCAGATTCCACTGTCCGATTGCGGGTTGCTGTCCGTAACGATAGCGTCGGTGCTGCGCATCTGTCGTGTTGGGTGTCCATTCCGGATCGAAGTCCTCCAGCCAGCCGTAGGGGCCGTAGTCGATGGTTTCACCAAGAATCGACATGTTGTCCGTATTCATGACGCCGTGGACGAAGCCCACGCGCATCCACTCGACAATCATATGTGCGGTGCGCTCGCAGACTTCCCTGAAGAAATGCATGTAGCGGTCTTTGGGTGTGTCGTGGGCAGCGGCGATAGCGGCAAACTCCCGTTCGATAACGTAGTCGGTGAATTTGCCCAGCAGTTCGGTTTCCTGTCGCGCGGCCAGCATCTGAAAATGCCCGAAGCGCACAAAGGAGGAGCTGACCCGGCAGACTACGGCGCCGGGCTCCAGTTCCGGATGACCGTCGTACAGCATGTCCCGCATCACCCGTTCACCGGTGCCAATCAGACTCAGGGCCCGGGTCGTGGGTACCCCCAGATGGTGCATCGCTTCGCTGCACAGGAATTCCCGTACTGAAGAACGCAGCACCGCCAGACCATCCGCGGTGCGAGAATAGGGGGTTGGCCCGGCCCCTTTCAGTTGCAGCATCATATGGCCGTTGGCGGTGTTCACTTCACCCAGATTAATCGCCCTGCCGTCACCCAGCTGGCCGGCCCAGTTGCCAAACTGATGCCCCCCGTAACACGTGGCGTGGGGGTCCATGCCGGGTAACGTCTGGTTACCCGACATCACCTGCGCAAACGCGGGACTGTTGACCAGTGCATCCGGCAGCTCCAGCAATTCTGCGACTTCGCGGGCATAGGCAATGACGTCCGGTTGGCGCACCTGCACCGGCTGAACTCTGGAATATAAAGCCCCTTGGATCTGTCGGCGCTGATTCTCTGCTTCCGGGTCTGCCGGTAAATGGCGGGTAAAATGGTTGTCGAAGGCCAGATTCCAATCCGGGTCTGTGGCGTTGGCCTGAATGCTCATAGGGTGTGGGTCTCTTCGGCGAGGTTGCAACGGATTAGCCTACCTGACACCCTTGCGGGAGGGAATACGGGAAAAACTGCAGACGGCATCAGAAATGGCAGTTAATCTGGAAATGGCGGAGTTTGCCAACGAAGCGTTTTATCTGGCTTTTGAAGCAAAAGATTATGACGCCATGGCGCATCTGTGGTCACGGGAACGCGAAGTGGTGTGTCTGCACCCCGGCTGGCCGGCCCTGATTGGGCGCGACAAGGTCATGGAAAGCTGGCGTTCAATCCTGTCCAACCCGCAACAGGGGCAGGTCAGTTTTTATGCAGCCTCGTGCATCACCCTGTCGGCGGACACGGTACTGGTGGTGTGTTATGAACAAGCAGCGGGAACGGTCATGGTCGCTTCCAATATTTTTGCTGAAGAAGACAATGGCTTGCGTTTGATCAGCCATCAGGCAGGTTACTGCGCCAACCCGCCTGCAGCCGACGCATAGCGAACTCCCGGAAAGACAATTTAATCAGGCACAACAATGACCATTGAAATAGTTAATCACACGCCTCAACCGGTGGCGATTCGCAACTTTGACAAGCAGCGCTATCTGGACCCCGACTATATGGCGCAAGAGTGGCAGTCCATCTGGCGTGAGAGCTGGTTGCTGGCTGGGCTTGTCAGCGATGTACAAAAACCCGGTGACTACTTTGTCTTTGATATGGGCCGGGAGCAGATTCTCATCAGCCGCACAACCAGCGGTGCGGTGCAGGGTTTTTACAATGTGTGTCAGCATCGGGGCAATCGTCTGGTCACGAGCGAGCGTGGCCATGCCAGCAGCTTTCGTTGTGCCTACCACGCCTGGACCTACAACGTCGATGGTGAACTGGCCATTGTGCCTTATGAAGAGCGTTTCGAGGGCGGCGTCCCGTGTGCCGAACTGGCGTTGAAGCCGGTGCATACGCAATGCTGGGGTGGTTTTGTTTTTGTCAGCCTCGCTGATAAGCCGCCGGCGCTCTTGGAATTTCTGGGGCCGGTGGCTGATATGCTCGCCCCCTATCGTTTTCAGGACATGACCCTGGTCGAAGATCAGACCGTGCACCTTCACTGCAACTGGAAAGCGGTGGTGGATAACTTCAGCGAGCTTTATCACGTGGATTTTCTGCACCCGCAGCACAAACGTATGGTGGATTGTTGTAACGACACGGTGCATCTGTTTGAAAACGGTCACACCGGCTTGGCGGTGCCTGGAGCCACTGTTAATCCGCGCTTTCCGGTGCCGGATGAACCGACCGATATTCAGACCGCCCAACTGGTCAGCCTGGGCCTGGACCCGGCAGATTTTCACGGCCGGGTGATGGACATCCGCAGAGCAGTGCAGCGGCGGAAACGTGAAATTGGCCAGTCCCGTGGCATGCGCTATGAGGACTTTGATGACGCACAGTTGTCTGATGTCTGGCAGTACAATCTGTTTCCCAACGTTATCTTTTCGTTCACCCCCGAACACTGCTGGGTCTTGCGGCCGCGGCCACACCCCACAGATCCGGGCCGCTGCGAGTTCGACAAACTATCACTGGTTATGTTTGCGGACCCGCAGTTGGCAGAGGAGTCTGCAGGTGAGTCGGCGGAGATCCTGGGCCCAGGCCGCACCAGCCAGAGCAGCAGCGGTTTTGTCCCAGCGGACTATCAGCGTCCGCAGCGCGACGTCTTCGACTATGCGGCCGTGATTGCCGGCCACAAAACCATGACTGATACCATAGACCAGGACGTGGAGCTGCTGGGTGGGGTGCAGGCAGGGATGCGCTCCGCGGGATTTGAGCGCACCTTTCTTAACGAAGACGAAATGCGTATACAGCATTTTCACAATCATCTTGACCGTCTTCTCGCTCAGGGCTGAAGATCCGGGCGCTGAATCTGCTGATTGGATGGGGCGTGCGCCACTTCACATAATTTGACGGGTTTGCCCACTAGGCTTGTCGCAGCCTAAAAGTACACCCAAGGATGAGTGATGCGCGTTCTACTCTGGCTCGTATCGGGGTTGGTGCTCAGCGCCTGCGCCGCCAAACCCTCCGTATCTGAATTTCAATGTAAAGCAGGCGACTGGCAGACCATTGGCTATCGCGACGGCGCGAGTGGCTTGTTGAGCAGTAAGTTGCTTGCCCATCAGGATGCCTGTGGCGCTTACGCCATTGTTCCGGATCGGCGTGCCTACCTGTCTGGCTGGCGGGAAGGTGTAAGCCACTTCTGTACCGCTGCCAACGGCTTTGATCTGGGCAGCCGGGGACAACGGCACAATAGTGTGTGTGTCGGCGAATTGGCCCAGCCTTTTGTCAGTGCCTATACCGATGGCCTACAGATTTATACGCTGCAGCGCGAAGTGAACGATCTGGCTCACCGTCTGCAGGAACGCGAGCAGCGCCTGCATGCCCTTAAGCGCGAGATGACTGATGTCGCCGCTGCGCAACTGGACCCGGTGCTCACCGCACAGCAGCGCATCCAACTGGTGGCTGACTTACATGATATGGCTGAAGAGCGGGGTGAAATCCTGGCCCAGATCCCGGTTCTGGAAGAGCAGTTGGCAGCTAAAGAGATTGAATTGGAACGCGTTCAGCAACTGCTCGCGGAAGTTGCCTATAACTGATCCGATAACGCACGTTCGACGCCGCGTTGCGGCGTCGATGTGATCAAAACCCGTACGATAGGCCGGGCTAGCTGGGGTCTGCTATTTTGAGCAGCTGTTTGCCCAGGTTCTGGCCTGTAAACAGGCGTTGTAATGTGCTGGGGATGTTTTCAAAGCCTTCCTGAATATCGACCTGGTAAACCAGATCACCTGCCTGAATCCAACCGAGCAATTCTCCGATCGCCTCAGCGGCGCGGTTCATGTAGTCGATGACAATAAAGCCTTCCATGCGGGCACGCATGATAACGAGATTCATCAGGTTCACCGGGCCGGGTACGGGTTCGGTGGCATTGTAGGCTGAAATACCGCCACACAGCACAACCCGCGCACGCATGTTGATATGGTTCAGCGCGGCTTCCAGAATATCGCCGCCGACGTTGTCAAAAAAGACGTCCACTTTATCAGGACAGGTACGGGCGATAGCGTCGTTGACGTTTTCGTTTTTGTAGTCGATCACGTCGTCGAACTTAGCGACATCTTTCAGCCACGCACACTTCTCAGGCCCACCGGCAATGCCCACAACACGGCAGCCCTTAATGCGTGCGATCTGACCCGCGACTGAGCCGGTCGCACCGGCGGCGCCGGAAACCAGTACCGTTTCGCCAGGTTTTGGCTCACCCAGATCAAGCAGGCCGAAGTACGCGGTCAAGCCGGTGACGCCAAGGACAGACAGCATCATTTCCGGCGGAATCTCAGCGGGAATTTTGTTCAGGCCCATCACACTCTGGGTTGGGTTTACCGCGACGAAGTCCTGCCAGCCGCCGGTGGTCTGGACAATGTCGCCCACCGCAAAATCCGGATTGTTGGACTCGGTGACCTGGCCAATGGAACCCGCCCGCATGGGTTCACCCAGCTGTACCGGCGGCAGGTAGCTTTCTCTGTCTTCCATCCAGCCACGCTGGGTGGGGTCGAAAGATAAGAACAGGTTACGTACCAGCACCTCACCGTCGGCCGGGCTGGGGATTGGCGTTTCGACGTATTCGAAATTCTCTTCGCCAACCAGACCGTGGGGTCGTTTGCTCAGCAGCCATTGTCGATTTGTATTCATGGAGTCCTCTCGTGGTGATGTGTTGTTGTTGAAATTATTGAGTGCACATAAGGCGGCAGCCGCCATTCTAAGCCGCAGCGGTGCAGAATCGCACCCGCGGCATGAAAATCAGGTCAAAAACGTCGTGTTGAATAACATTTACTTGCGGCTGATTTCGGGTAGAGTCGGAGCAAATTGAAGGGAGAAAAGTCATGGCTGAAGCGGTTGCGTTGGAGAAAACTGACCCGTATGCGGTGAGTCTTCGGGATTTTGACGTGAGTCGTCCCGAGTTGATGCAAGCGGACAATCATTGGGGTTATTTTGCCCGCCTGCGCGCCGAAGATCCGGTGCACTATTGTCGTGACAGCATCTTTGGTCCGTATTGGTCAATCACCCGCTTTAACGACATTATGGAAATTGAGAAAGACCATGCGACTTTCTCGTCTGATCCCAGTATTACCCTGGCAGACCGACCTGAGGATTTCGAAACCGTAAATTTCATCGCCATGGATCCGCCCAAGCACGATGTGCAACGCAAGACGGTGCAGGGTGTGGTGGCGCCGATGAACCTGGCCCGCCTGGAAGACACCATTCGCACCCGCGCAGCAACCATCCTGGACTCCCTGCCGATTGGCGAGACGTTCAACTGGGTTGACCTGGTTTCCATCGAGCTGACCACGCAGATGCTGGCGACTATTTTCGATTTCCCGTTTGCGGAGCGACGCAAGCTGACCTACTGGTCAGATATGGCCACTTCTGGAGAACTGGCCGGAGGACCCACGCCGGAACCCGTGCGTCGTGCGGCGCTCTACGAGTGTCTTGAATACTTTACGCGCTTGCGTGACGAACGCATGCAGGAAGACCCCAAACCGGATCTGCTTTCAATGCTGGCGCATGGCAAAGACACGCGCGATATGCCGCCCATGGAGTTTCTGGGTAATTTGATTCTGCTGATTGTCGGTGGCAACGATACCACCCGTAACTCCATATCCGGCGGGGTGCTGGCGCTGAACGAAAATCCGGTGGAATACGACAAGTTGAGAGCGGATCAGAGCCTGATACCCAATATGGTTTCTGAGATTATCCGTTATCAAACCCCGCTGGCCTATATGCGGCGCACAGCCACCCGGGACGTTGAGTTCAAGGGCAAACAATTCAAAGCTGGCGACAAAATTGCCATGTGGTACGTGTCGGGTAACCGCGATGAAGATGCAATTGATCAGGCGGACCGGTTTCTGATCGATCGAAAACAGGCCCGGCATCATCTGTCTTTCGGTTTTGGTGTTCATCGCTGCATGGGCAACCGTCTGGCCGAAATGCAACTGCGCGTCTTATGGGAAGAGATTATGGCGCGCTTTCGCCACATCGAGGTTGTTGGCCCTGTTGAGCGGGTCCAATCGAGCTTTGTGCGTGGTTACGCGGACATGCCGGTCAAAGTCCACACCTGGTAAACACCCCCAACATGTAGCGCTGGTTGTAATGTTGAGCGCAGGTGTTTGTAAGGGGAGTGTAATTTTGCGCTCTTACACCCGGTAGCGGAGACCTGCTGCGGATAACGTTGACTGATCATTAACGGATAGGATGACGGTCATTTCAAAGCAGTCCAAACAGTCTAAGCGTGCGCGCAAACGGGAGCGGGAGGTTGTTGTACAGGCATGTCGTCAGATTCTGGCGAGTCTGTCTGAACACCTGCGCAATCCGATGTGTTTGCTCGATCGCAAATCGCGATTGTTATGGAGCAATGCTGCATGGGGTCGAGCGCGGGAGGAGATTAACAGCCCGACGCTCAGTGACTGGGTTGAGGTTGATCTGCAACCCGGCAAGACCGAGATACTATTCGGTCATCAGCAGGTCAGTGGTTATCTGGAGATCTACCGGCTGGGTAAAGGTAAACAGCGCCTGTGGCTGGTGATTTTTACCGCCCATAGTGATTTACCCGAGGAGCATAAGGTAGCTGTCAGTCAGGAAGCACCCATTGGCGCAGAAATGCTTGAAGCCCAGCAGATGCAGACCCTTGGTGTGCTGACCGCGCGATTTGCGCATGATTTCAGCAACTTGCTCACTGCCATACTCGGCAATGCAGACTTTATTGCGGAAGCCATTACACTGGGTAGCGCTGATGGGCGCGCTGCCCGCCAGGCGGTGGACAGTGTGATTGCCGCGTCGGAGCTATCGGCGGACATGTGTCGACAGTTATTGGCGTATGCCAGCCAACCCGATGAAGATCCGGGGGACGCTGAGGTGCTGGAACTGTCCGCGTTGATGGATGACATGCATCGCATGATTCAAGTGGTGACCTCACAGCGAGCTGACGTCATCATGCAACTGCAAACTGCAGGTGTTCAGGTGCAGGGTAACGCCACCAGAATTAGGCAGCTGGTGCTTAATCTTATTGTTAACGCAACTGAAGCCATGGCCCAGCCCGGTACAATTATTGTCAGCACCGGTTACATGTGGGCGGAC
>JBCCUW010000157.1:0-8769 GCA_039196385.1 Pseudomonadota bacterium | reverse complement strand
GGCCTGGATTTCTATGATGTCTGTGCTCATTTTTCTCTCGTCGGTTAGTCAGTGAGTGGTTTAGGTATTTGTTTCTGGTGGTTCAGCCAGCTGGTAGGGGGCTGCCTCCTCCACCTGGCAGAAGAGACTCTGAAAATGCCACTGGTGATCGAGTCTGACATAGGTTTCGTTATACCAGCCAATGATACGTGAGTAGTGTAGTGTGCCGTCCGGGTAGATCCCGGTGTACAACATGATTAAACGCCAGTGGCCGGTTGCCTGATCTCCATCTACTTCGATAATCGGGTTGATGGCATTATGTGCGGAGTTGCGGATGGTGCCGCTTGCGCCCAGATCACCCAGCAGCTTTTGAATCTGTTCGCGGCCTTCAGCGCGGCCCATGCTGCTGGCTTCCCAGACCGCATCTGGCGCAAACAGTGGTCCCAGCTTGGCCGGATTGTGATCGTCATCGCAGGCCTGGCAGTAACGGGCTTTCAGCTTGCGTATCTGTTCTATGTCTTCCAACACGGCAATGCGTGCGGCAAGGTCGTCCTGCATAAATCCCCCCCAAACCTAGCTGCAGCCGGCCGATGTGCAAAAGAGCTTAACATCAAACCCGCTGAAACTGATATATTCTGCCTGCCTGCGGCTGCGCCAAGAGGGGGAAATGGCCTGGTTAGATCGCGAAGGGGGACAAATCTATTACGAGTACCATGGCCGGGACCTGCCAGCAGAATGCCTGCGGGTGGTGCTGTCCCACGGCTTTGGCATGAGTTGTCGTGTATGGGATAACACTACGGCAAAACTATTGGATGCCGGATATGCCGTGGTTGTTTATGACCAGAGGGGTTGCGGCCATTCCACGAAAGATTTCAGTGATGTTGGTGTTGATGTCCAGGGGGACGATCTTGTGGCGTTGTGTGCTGCAACCGGCGCCGCTGGGCTGGTTTTGAACGGTTGGTCCTTCGGCGGTGCGGTGGTGGTTGACGCTGCGGAAAAATTGGGCGAGCGGCTGTGTGGCCTGGTGTCTACAGCGGGGGCTACCCCTCGCTATACCCAGAGTGATGGCTTCGCCCATGGCGGTATGGCGGCAGATGTGGTTGCCACCGTGGATGCGCTGCGTGCTGACAGGGTGAATTTTCTACAGGCCTTGTATTTTGAAGGTGTGTTTGCCCAGCCGGTCAGTGCGGCGGTTAAACAGTGGTGTCTGGATATTGCATTGCAGGCCAGCCCGGCGGCGGATGCGGCCCTGGGTGCACTGGCGGAAGTAGATCAGCGTGCTGCGCTTGCTGACCTCACGTGTCCTGCCTTGTTTGTCGTGGGCACGGCAGACGGGGTGGTTGACCCGCAGATTGGCCGTTTTGCAGCGGCGGCAGCGCCGCACGGGCAGTTGGCGGAAATGCCGGAGTGTGGGCATGCGCCCTTTCTTGAGGCGGCAGATGCGTATCACGCCAGCCTGCTGAAATTTCTCCACGGTATTCAGGCGGGTCGCAACGCTGGTACCGCGTAGAAGAAGACGACAATAGAAGACCATCAAAACATCAGGGTGAATTTGGAGAACGTATGCGCGAGTTGAATTTTGGTCTGTGGTATGACTTTCGCAATCCGGGTAACCGGATCGATTTTGAAACCCTGTATGCACAAAACCTTGAACAGATCGCGTGGGCGGAAAGTCTGGGATTCGGGTCAGTTTGGCTGACAGAACATCACTTTGTCGAAGATGGTTATACGCCTTCCCCGCTGGTGTTGGCTGCGGCCATCGGGCAGCGCACCAAAACCATGCGCATTGGCACCAACCTGATGTTGCTACCCCTGGCAGATCCGGTGCGTCTGGCGGAAGACGCCGCGGCACTGTCGATATTGACCGATGGGCGCTTTGATCTTGGTATCGGGATTGGCTACCGGCAGCTGGAATTCGACTACTTTGGCCGCAAACTCAGTCACCGTCCCAGCCTCATGGAAGAGGGGGTCGCCATCCTGCGTCAGGCCTGGTCTGGTGAACCGGTGCAGATTCAGGGTAAACGTTTTCAGGTCGACGGCCTGACGGTCGCACCCAAACCCAGACAGGCGCCGCGCGTACTGATGGGTGGGATGGCAGAGCCAGCCATCGCCCGCGCGGCGCGCCTGGGTGACGGCTTCCTGTCTACAGGTGGGATTGGCCACGACGTTTACGTGGACGCGTTGCAAGCCCAGGGCAAACCACCGGAAGCTGGCGCTATTTTTGCCGGGCACTGGGGCATCATAGCGCCCGATCCCGAACGGGAGGCCGCCACCGTTGGCGAGTATGCGCTTTACCAGACCAATGAATACGTCTCGTGGGGTGCATTTGGTCCCCCAGATACCACGCCGCTGTTTCCAGATTCAACCAGCGCTCTGCGTGACGGTCTTTATGAATTGCACGATGCGGACAGTGCTGTCGCTGCGTTAACTGATTTGTTGAGGGCTTACCCGCAGATCAAGGACGTGCATTTCTGGGCGCAGTTTCCCGGCGAACCAGTGGACAGTGGAAGCCGGCGCATCGAGTATATGGCGCAGAATGTCTTGCCCGCCGTGCGCCGCAATGTTCAAGCGGCCTGACGCGCAAACCCAAAGCGATACAATAGATTTGACCCAAGCAGTCCGGCTCAGGAAGTCCGGGGTAAGAAGTCCGACACAAAACAGGAGCAGTCTATGGATGCACAAGCCAAACAAGAAATTGCCGAGTTGCTGGCGCGTGCGGCGTACGCTTTGGATAGCCGTGATTTAGCTGCGATAGAAGTCTGTTTTCATGTGGAAGCAGATTTTACGCTGGTGATCGAAGGTGTGGCGGAGGCGTCACACTTCAATGGCAGACCGGCCATCCTGGAACTCATGCAGGGGGCTCTGGATGCACAGACGGACGAGCGTCGACACGCAATATCCAATCTGTTTTATCCGCATACGGAACCGGACAAGGTGACGGTTTGTTCTTACCTCACACTCATGGGTACCGAAGGAGGAGAAACCCGCCTGATCACCACGGGCCTGTATACAGACCAGGTAGTGCAGAGTGAATCAGGCGGACCGTGGGTGATTGTGGATCGCCATTTGAAACTTGACAGGCCTTATTAGACTGAATTTATAAAAGTTGTGTAAGTTATTGTGAATCTTGCAGATATTGTTTCTAAATGGGCCAATCTTGCGCCCGACAAAAACGCTCTGATCGACGTGCCCAGCCAACGACGAGTGAGTTTTGGCGCGTTGCAGGCGCGTATCGACAAGCTGGCGGCCGCGCTGGTGGGGCGGGGCCTGAACAAGGGTGATCGGGTTGCTGTATTGTCCAAGAACAGCATTGAGTATTTTGAAATCTACTTTGCGTGCGCGCGCACGGGTTTGATTGCACAGCCCTTGAATTGGCGTTTGGCGGCGCCGGAAATCGCGCGCATTATCGAAGACGCTGAACCCAGTGTGTTTGTCATCCAGCAGGAGTTTGCGGAAGCAGCCGCTGCTGTGCGTACAGAATTGCATGGTGATCTGGCAGGGCTGGATTACGTTTATTACGGTGAAGGCAGCGATAATAGCTACGAACAGATGCTCAGTGAGCATGCTGCGTCAGCCCAGTCAATGCCACCGGCAGGTGGCGACGATCCCGTTTTGATTCTATATACCGGTGGCACCACTGGCCTGTCCAAAGGCGCGCTGCATTCACACCGGTCTTTGTATATGGGCATGATTAATCAAACGGTGGCTGAGCGCATTGTGCCCAGTGATGTGTATATGTTGACGGGGCAGATGTTCCACATTCCTGTTGCACTGGCCATGAACTATATGGCGCATGGCTGTCCAGTGGTGCTGATGAATTTTGTGGCCGAAGAGGCATTGCAGATCATTCAGGATGAAAAAGTCTCCGCGTTTCTCGGCATTACCACCATGCTTAACTGGATGATGGCCGTCGAGAACTTCGCTGACTATGATTTGAGCAGCCTGCGAAACATCCAATATGGCGGCGGGCCCATGCCGGAAGCTGTGGTCCGGGCGGCGTTGGCTTCGTTTCCGTGTACCCTGATTCAGGGTTACGGTCAGACTGAAGGCATGACCATGACGTTTCTGTCGCAGGAGGACCATGCGGCGGCGATGCAGGGTGACAATACCCATCGCCTGAATTCCTGCGGCCGTGAGGGCTTTGTTACCCGCGTGCGGGTGGTGAACGAAGCGGGTGAAGACGTACCCCGCGATGGGCTGACGCCTGGCGAGATTGTCATTCAATCCGAGGCCAACATGCTGGGTTATTGGCGTCGACCGGACCTTACGGAGCAGACGCTGCGCGATGGCTGGATGTGGACCGGGGACGTTGCCACCTGGGATGCGCAAGGCTACATATTTATTGTGGATCGGGCCAAAGACATGATTATCAGCGGGGGAGAGAACATCTACTCCACCCAGGTCGAGGCGGCCATACATCAGCATCCTGGTGTGCTGGAGTGCGCGGTCATCGGGGTACCGGACGATGAGTGGGGTGAAGCGGTCAAAGCGGTTGTAGTGATGAAACCCGGCGAGATGGCCAGCGAGGCAGAGATCATCGAGGTGGCCCGTCAACATCTGGCCTCGTACCAGAAGCCGCGATCTGTAGATTTTGCTGAGTCTTTACCAAAAGCGCCAACGGGCAAAATTCTTAAGCGAGAGTTACGTGATCCTTATTGGCAAACTCAGGAGCGTCAGGTATGAGTGATCTGCTAACGCCGGAACTGCTGGCTAACATTGGCAAAGAGGATCAGCCGCGTACGGAAATTGTAACCCGGCGCGACCTGCGCAAGTATGCGATTGCCACTGGCCAGACACTGCGCCGGTATCTGGACGGTGATGAAGCGCCGCCTCTTTATCATGTGGCGCTGTTCTGGGATGTCGTAGTGCGGGAAGAACTGTCACCTGATGGCGTTTCGATCGACAAATTGCTGCCTAAATTCCCGCTGGAGAAAGCCATGGCGGGTGGGCTGCAGATCCAGTATCAGGGCAAAATAAAGGCCGGTGATGTACTGACGGCCACGCGCACGTTAACGGATATCTACGAAAAGCAGGGGCGCTCGGGGCCACTGATTTTTTATGAGATTGTGATGCAGGTCAAACGCGAAGATGGCTCGGTAGCGGTGACTGAAACGACAACGAGAATTCTGCGATGACAACGCCTGACAAAGCCCAGGCAGGTGATCTGCTGCCCGTGCGAAAGCACGTCTGCGATGAGGTCCAACTGTTTTTTTATAACGCGGTACTGTGGAATGCACATCGCATTCACTATGACCTGCCGTATGCCCGTGATGTGGAAGGTTATCCCGGTCTGGTGGTCGCCGGCCCGCTGATGGGAGACTGGCTGGCTCAGGTGGTCGATGAATGGATTGAAGGATTTGCCGCGGAGCTTGTTGCGATTGAATACTCCAATCGCCAGGCGGCTTACGTGGGTGATGAACTCACCGCCGGTGGCGAGGTGGTGACGGTCGAAGATGGGCAAATCGTTGTGGATCTGTTTGTTAAAAATGCGGCCGGGGAGGTGATTACCCCCGGCCAGGCGACCATTCGGCTTGGCGACTAGGACAAGCCAGCGCTGCGGCCCCTGTGAGTGGCCGCTCTGTGCGTTCGACTCTCTGTGCGTTCGACTGGCTGACTTATTCTGCCGCCGCACGCAAGGTGAGCAGCAGATTGCCCGGCATGTGGTTGTACAGCCCATAACCTGAGCTGATGATCAGTTGACCATCAAACGCAATAGGCCCCGCGCCACCGCTGAACGAGCCGCCCGCGCTGTCAGCGCCAAGAATGGTGGCAAAACTCTCAGTCGTATCAAGCTGCCACAATACAGTGCCGTCGTTAGTCGCGTAAGCCCGCAAAGTGCCATCCATACTGCCCGCAAATACCACATCGCCCACGACGGTGGGCACCTGGGAAATGCCGGGGTGGCAGAATGCGCGCCCCTCGCAACTGTCTTCGTGCAGGGTTGACCAGAGAATTTTGCCGGTATTGACGTCCAGCGCATGCATGCCGGGGCGGTCAGGGTCGGGATACTCGCGCCCGTCTGCCATATCGCTGATGGGCACAAACACCTTGTCGTTGGCTGCCGCAATACCAAAGTGGATGCCACCCTGAATGCCGCCGCGGCCCACCCGGGTCTGCCAGACCAGCGCGCCACTGTCAGGATTGACCGCGTGCACCAGACCGGATTTCTGCCCGGCGACCACAAGATCACCCACCGCGGTATCCGTAACCAGTATGGTGGCGCCGCCGAAATCGAAGTCCGGACCGTTTTCATCGGGACAGTTTTCCGGTGTGCTGGTATCACAAGCGACATTCCAGGCATCGTTGGCGGTGCCCTGAAAAACCCAGTTCACCTTGCCGGTATCCATATCCAGCGCAAACAGCGCATCGCTGGTGAGCGTTGCAGGAGATGACATGTTTTCACCAGTACCGAAGTAAATCTGTCTTCGCTCCAGGTCAATGCTGGGACTGTTCCAGACCACTGCGCCGGAGGGTCCGATCATGTCGGTGCCTACTGCATTCTGGCGCTGCACCCGGGGTTCTTCTTCGATGGTGTAGGTTTTCCATTGCTGCTCACCGCTGGCGGCGTCTACCGCCACAATGGAGCCGCGGAACGTACAGCAGGCGTAGTTCGGGTCGATTGCCAGGCTTACTTCCAGAGAGGACACCGGAATGTACAGGCTGCCACCATGATAGGACGGTGATCCGGTAATGGTGGCGTTCGGATGATCGTCTGCGCGAATGCGCCACAGCTCAGCGCCACTGCGCGCATCCAGGCCGTATACGTTGCCCAGGACGTCGCCGAAAAACAGGCGTGTGGTGGTATCGGTCTGCTGCCAGGGGCTGACAACGATGCCGGTGCGTACTTCACCAGCGGCCTGATACGACCACACCTGGCAGCCGCTCTGCTGGTCGAGCGCGTAAACCCGGCCATTGTGTGAGCCGACAAACATCAGCCCCCCGGCCAGCGCAGGTTGCGAGCGCACCCGATTTGCCCCGGGAAAGCTGACTGCCCAGCTCGGCTGCAAACGGCTCACATCGGCGGCGCTGAAGCCCGCGGTAGCGGCATCGATGTAGCGGCTGTTGTCCTGTTGGATGCCCCAGTTCCCGGCCAGTGCCGGGGCCAGCGCGTCAAATTCCACCGGCTCTGAACAACTGGGGATGTCGCTGACTTCCTGGCCCATGGGTCTGCCGGCCAGATACTCAGCAACTTCGATCTTTTCACTCGCAGTCAGAATCGAAGCTTCTTGCTGCATTACACCGTCCGTCAGGGTGGCGAGTATGGATTCGGGGGTCATCAGTCCGATCATTTCGCGATGCGGTGCCTTGGGTACGGCACCCGTGTGGCAGGTGGCGCAGGCGCGGTCGAAATGGGCGCGGCCGGGCAGCTGTTCCCTCGCCAGGGCGGCGGCCTGAATTGCCTCCATGCTGTTCGGATCTACCTCGTCCAGCTCTGTTGCTGCAACCTCGCCCGCGGGTCCTGTGTTGGTGGTTTTGTCTGCGCTGTCCTGGCTGCAGCCGCCCAGCAGCAACACGCTCGTCAACGCGGTGACCCATATGCCGCATAACACCCCATTTCTGGGGAGTGATCCAAATAAGCTCATTCGTCCCTCCTCCTCTAGCCGCGCTATCCTATCAATTCGTCCTGTTGCAGACCACGAGCAGGCGCACCGCGTCAGTCAGCCTTTTCTGTACAATATCCATAAACCGATATGGGAGAACAGCATGGCATTGGTTTGGATCGCCGTGGGACTCGGCTGCCTGTGGCACGGCGGCCTGGTTATCTGGGTTGCACCCACGCCGACGCAACTGCGTCGCAACGTCACGAAACCGCCGCGGGGTACCGCCCAGGCATTTCAGATATTCTGGCTGGACCAGTACGCCTGGATCGGCATCAGCCTGGTTGTAGTTGGTCTGCTTTGTGTTGCGGTGGGGGTGCTGAGCTGATGCCTGTGACGTTGCTGTATGCCGGGGTGCTGGCGCTGTTGAGTGTGCTGCTGGCCAATTATGTTCTGTATATCCGCTTGCGCGCGAATGTCCTGCCGGAATGGCAACCTAAAGCCGCAGAGCGGGTGCAGGCGAATTTTGTCGAAAACGTGCCGCTTGCGCTGGTGCTGCTTTATCTGGTTGAAGTGGCTGGTGCCATGCCCGCACTGATTCACGGGTGCGGTATCGTGCTGGTGGTATTACGCGTTCTGCATGCGTGGGGTCTGGCGCGCTACCAGGGGGCAAACTATCCTCGCCTGATTGGTGCTCAAGGCACCTTCGTGTTGCTCTCCGTATTGGGTGCCGCGGCGCTCTATATGAGCCTCGTATGAGCCTTGTATGATCCTTATGTGAGGGTTGCGCAGGCATTTCTGGTATAACACGAAGACGTATCTAGACGCATCTATCGGGAGGACACAGATGGCGAGATTTACCGGCCAACGGGTCGTGATCACGGGCGCAGGATCCGGCTTCGGGGCGGCTACTGCAGCGCGTTTTGCAGCAGAAGGTGCACGGGTCATTCTGTCTGATATCCATGCGCAGGGTATCGAAACTGTTGCCGCGGAGATTCAGGCTGCGGGTGGCGAATGTCAGACCAATATCTGCAACGTGGCGGAAGAAGATGCCGTGGTGGCGCTGATGGCTCAGGCTGTGGACAGTTATGGTGGGGTGGATGTGCTGGTCAACAACGCTGGTTATTCACATCATCAGAAACTGCTTTGGAAAATTTCCGTCGAAGACTTTGATGCGGTGTTTGCGGTAAACGTGCGTGGGGTTTTTCTGGGTTGCAAACACGTCATTCCTCTGATGATCGAAGGTGGCGGT
>JBCCUW010000156.1:0-8883 GCA_039196385.1 Pseudomonadota bacterium | reverse complement strand
ATCCCCCATAGGCTACTCGTCTTCAGGCCAGATCTTCAATCTGCCCGCAGAGGAACTGGCGGCAGATGTGGCACGTCAGATCAATGCTGACAAATTAATCATGTTTGCCGACATCAGTCATGTAGCTGACGCTGATGGACAGCGCATCAGCACGCTGACGCCAGCCGAGCTTGAGCGCACAGCCCACCTGACCGAAGACCAGAAAGCGCACTTCGCCTGCCTTGCCCGGGCCGTGCGTGGCGGGGTGACCAAGGCGCATGCCATATCATTTCTGGACGACGGCGCACTGCTGGCTGAACTATTCACCGCTGAAGGGGTGGGTACACAAATTGTTGAACAACAGGCACGCACCGTGCGCCAGGCAGTAGCCGGGGATGTCGCCGGCATTGTGGAGATGATCCGTCCGCTCGAGGAAAGTGGCGTGCTGGTCAGGCGGGAACGAGATCGATTGGAACAGGAAATTGAGCTGTTCCTCGTTGCTGAGCTGGACGGCATTGTCGTCGGCTGCTGTGCGATCTATCCCTATGGCGAGCATGCGGAACTGGCATGCCTGGCCGTGCATGAGAACTACCGCAGCCAATCCGGCGCGAGCCTGGGCCAGAGTCTGCTGCAAGCCGGGGAAGCCCACGCCAGACAGCTGGGCGCCAGCCATCTGTTTGTCCTGACCACCCAGACCCAGGACTGGTTTTTGGAACAGGGATTCAGCCAGGCTGATGTGCAGACGCTACCGGAGCAAAAACAGAACCTCTATAATTGGCAGCGTAACTCAATAGTTATGGCCAAACCTTTAAGCTGAGCAGGACTGATAACCATGGCAGATGACCGCCCGTATTCGTCAATTGTAGTCGACGGAGTGGAGCAGGCCCCCAGCCGGGCCATGTTGTACCCGGTTGGATTTACCGAAGATGATTTTAAAAAGCCGCAGGTGGGCATTGCCTCCACATGGTCGATGGTGACTCCGTGCAACATGCACATCAACACATTGGCGCAACAGGCGGCAAAAGGTGCAGACGACGCCGGCAGCAAAGCTGTGGAGTTTAATACCATCACCGTATCGGACGGTATCTCGATGGGTACTCCGGGCATGCGCTATTCTCTCGTCTCACGCGAGGTGATCGCAGACAGCATCGAAACTGTTGTCGGCGCCCAGGGTTTTGACGGCTTTGTGGCCATCGGTGGATGTGACAAAAACATGCCCGCCTGTGGCATGGCCATCGCGCGCATGGATCGACCGGCAGTATTTGTCTACGGCGGCACCATCATGCCCGGCGCCGAGCGGCGCGACATTGTGTCTGTATTCGAAGCTGTGGGTGGTCACGCAGCCGGTACGGTGTCTGACATTGAACTGAAAGAAGTCGAAAGTACCGCTATTCCAGGTCCTGGTTCCTGCGGCGGCATGTATACCGCCAATACCATGGCTTCAGCCATGGAAGCGCTGGGCCTGTCGCTGCCGAATAGTTCTGCGCAAAACGCCGTGAGCGAAGCTAAAAAACAGGATAGCTACAACGCCGGGGCCGCTGTCCACAACCTGATTAAACTGGGTATGAAGCCCAGCGATATGTTATCGCTGGAAGCGTTTGAGAATGCCATTACGTTGTCTATTGCGCTGGAGGGCTCCACCAACGCGGTACTGCACCTGCTGGCCATTGCCCACGCCGCAGGGATTAAGTTGACACTGGACGACTTTACCCGCGTTGGCAAAAAGGTACCGGTGCTGGCTGATATGCGTCCCGCAGGACAGTACGCCATGAGTGAACTGATCGAAATCGGTGGAATTCAGCCATTAATGAAAATGCTGCTGAACGAAGGCCTGCTGCATGGTGGCTGTCTTACCGTCACCGGCAAAACGATGGCCGAAAATCTCGCTGAGGTCAGTGACTATCCAGCAGAACAGAAAATTATCCGACCGCTCTCCAATCCAATCAAAAAAGACAGTCATCTGGTGGTATTGCGGGGCAATCTGGCCCCCGAAGGGGCTGTTGCTAAGATAACCGGCCACGAAGGTTTGCAGTTCACCGGTACCGCCCGCTGTTTTCATGGTGAAGAGGCTGGCATGGCCGCCATTATGGATGGTCGTGTGGGTCAGGGGGATGTGGTCATTATCCGCTACGAAGGCCCAAAAGGAGGGCCGGGCATGCGCGAGATGTTGAGCCCAACCAGCGCTATCAACGGCCGCGGTTTATCCGAACACGTGGCCCTGATCACAGACGGCCGTTTCTCCGGAGGTTCCCACGGCTTCGTGATCGGTCATGTCACTCCGGAAGCTTTCGATGGCGGACCTATCGCGCTGGTGGAAGACGGCGACCAGATTACCGTGGACGCCGAAACAAGCGAACTCACGCTACATGTGAGCGCCGCAGAACTGGAGCAACGACGCCAGGCCTGGCAGCAGCCGGCGCCCTACACCAAGCGGGGCACGCTGGCCAAGTACGCACAACTGGTGGCGAGCGCCAGCGAAGGTGCGGTGACCGATAAATACCTCGACTGAATAATTCAACTGGCAGCATCTCGCGCTCAGAATTCGTTCAGAAATGATTAATGCTGCGTTAAGCAACGCAGTCCTAGCATGTGCCGTACATCAACAGATGGAACAGCCATGCACTACGTTAACAAGTATCTCGCCATTGCCCTGACGGCCGCCACCTGCGCAGGCGTGAGTAACGCGGCCCAAGCCTCTGACTACACACTAGCCTACGCTGCGGGTAGCACCGGTGATGTTGCCCTGCACTTCAGCGCACAAACGGTGCACTACGGTCCAGGTCATCGCTACCATCACAGGCGCGGTTACGGCCCGCGCTACTACTATCACGATCGGCGCTATAAAAACCGCTATCACCGGTATCACCGCAAAGCGCACCGCCACAACTGGCGCCATCATCACAGGTATCGCTACCATGATTACGACCGCTACCACTACGATGACCGACGCTATCATCGCCGCGACCGCCATCGCCGTCACCATTGATGAATCCCCAGATCGTCTACGCTGTGGTACCTTAAACTTAGGGTACCCAGCACAGGCGCACAGATGGCGATTCAGGTGAATGAAGACTACTTCGATCCTTATACAGCTGGCAGGCAAAAAGCCCACGAGTTAGTCAGCTCAGCAGGTCTGTTTGCCCGGGACGGGGCTATGCAGAGCGGGGACCTGGAGGACGTCCACTGGCACGCCACATCGCTGCAGATCTATGTTCTGCAAGGTGAGTTTGAAACCCGGGATGTCGTTGCCGGCACAACCTTGATGGCCGGCCCCGGCGCGCGTATCAGCATTCCAGCGCGCACCCTGCACGCCGCGCGTTGTCCGCAGCCCGCTGTTTATGTAGTTGGTTTTGAATCAGAAACAGCGGCGGCTGAGTTCCGTCCTGAGCCGCCAGAAGCATTGCAGCGTCAATAGCGCATCTATTATTCAGCAGGTAGCGCCGCAGGCTGGCAGACGCACCTCCCGCGACAACTCACTCTGCCAGTCGTTCGCGGATAAAGCAGACATCGCAACATAGTACTCTCCGGCAGGGAGGACCAGCCTATACGCTGACAAGCCAGCAACCACGTCGACGTGGCCAATATAGTGGCCCGAACGCTTGCCATAATGAATACGGTAATGTGCGCCGGCAGCGGCGGGCATATTGCTCTGTGGCAGCGTCCAGGCCAGACTGATTTGGCCCATGACCGTGACATCCACTTGCGCCGTGGTGGCGCCGCCCGGTCCGCTGCAGCTCAGGATAAAACTGGCAGCAGAGTGCAAAGGACCTACCCAAAGCTCACCACCGGAAGGCTGAGGACCGCGCCAATCACCAGTGGCGCGACAGTCCGCGGTCGCGGTTGTTGCCCAGAACAAACGCACCGATTCACCATACCTGATACTTTCCTGTTCAGCGCGAAAGGTAATGGTTGGGAGCTCCGCCGCAACATCCTCTGGTACATCGCCCAGGGGGGCCACGGGCTCCTTAAGGGCTACTCTCACTTTACGCGTAATCGTGGAGGACATATTGTTGCAAGTCAGTGCAAACGTAGTAGATTCGCTTAAGGTCTTGGTCAGCAGAGAGCCTGCCAACGCCTGTTCACCCGACCAGCCACCGGAGGCAATACAACGATCGGCGCCTGTGGCAGCCCAGCTCAGGCTGACTGGCTGGCCGCGGACAATTTCCGCATCGACCGCTGAAAAAGAAAGGTACACGGGCGACTCCGAGGCCGCGTCTGCAACTGACGCCAGCGCCGCAGACACCATCGTTAAGAACGACCACAGAATAACCAGCAGTTGACGGCAAAGCGTCATTGTCATTCACCCTAAGCATTGCGTTAACCGACAAGCAATGTAAAACCTCAGCCGGCCTGGGTTCGTGATACAGACCCCATTATGACCTGGAGATCAGCAGGATGTGATGCAGTCGACCGCCGACAGGCGCTGCCGTAGTATGAGCAGGCCATGTAATGGATCCGACCCCATGAGCGAAAATCTCGACATTTTTCACACGTTGGCTGAGGTGTCCGTTGCTGTGACCGGTTTTTCCTCGCTGATCATCATTTTTCGCGGCAGCTCAAAACCCTGGCACGCCTTTGATTATGTGCACTTCGGCTTTGTTCTGGCCTGGAGTATCGGCTGCATCTTTCTCTCTTTGCTTCCTGTACTGCTTGTGCAATTCGGAATAGCCCTGCAGCTGGCCAGTCAAGTGGGGCTTATCACCACCGTGGTTTACATCATCCTGGTGGGCGGCACTCTGACCCGCGTGCAACAGACCATTTCCCGCCAGGACGATACCCGGCTGGCTCGTGTGCCCCGCCTGATCATGACAGTGCTGGTGGTCAGCAACATCACCATGGCAATACTGGCTGCAGCGCAACTCGTTCCAGGTCCAATTCACGCCTGGCTGGCCACGGCTGTCATTGCGCTGTTAATTATTGCCACGGCTGATCTGGGTTTGTTCGTGGTGCAATCCACCCGCGAGCAAACGGCAAGCCAGTCAGAGCATGGGACGTGACACCCGACCAGCCCAAGTTAATCCTGCTGACGGGCGCCATGGCCGCCGGCAAGTCCACCGTGGCGCAGGCACTTGCGGAAACGATGCCGCGCAGCGTGCACCTGCGGGGTGACGTCTTTCGCCGGATGATCGTGAATGGCCGTGTCGATATGGGCGCAGCAGCCAGCGAGGCAGCGTTGGCGCAGCTCAACATGCGTTACTCGCTGGCCCGGGACGCGGCGCGGACTTATTTGCAGAACGGTTTTAACGTTATTTATCAGGATGTTGTTCTTGGCCCACTGCTACTGGATGTGATCAACCTCTACAGCGGTATGCCGCTGTAGTGGTTTTATGCCCCAACCCAGAGGCGATTGAGCAGCGCGAGCGAGCGCGGCATAAATCGGGGTACCACAAAATCAGTATTGATCAGCTACAGGACGCGGTCGCCCAGACCCCCCAACGAGGCTATTGGCTGGACAACACCAGTTTGAGCGTGGCGGAGACCGTGGCCACCATCATTCAACAATTACCTGATGCGCGGATACAATGACCAGATTGCTGAAGCCTCAATCGAGCTGAACCCATGGCATATCACGGCAGCTGCTTATGCGGCGCAATCGAATACACCATCGAGCGCACCCGCCTGAACGCAATGCATTGTTATTGCGCGATGTGCCGTAAGGCCCATGGCACCGCCTTCTCAACGCACTGTATCGTGCCACCACAGCAGTTGCACTGGACGCTGCAACACACCCAGCGTGTGGCATACCAATCATCTCACAGTGGCTGGCGCGAATTCTGCCCCCACTGCGGTACCCATCTTCTGGTGCACGGCCAATCCGGGGACGGCAACCTGGCTGTACCGGCCGGCACCCTGGACGGCAACCCGGGCCTGAATATTCTCGGCCATATGTATACCAGCGAACGCGTGAGCTGGTTTCCGATTACCGACGCACTGCCCCAATACGACACCTGGCCACCCGGATTCGGCCAGAGCTCTGATCCGCCGCAGGATTAACCCGGGCCTTTATTGCGCCTGCAACAAATCCAGCGCCTGACCAAGAAAAAATTGGAGCTCAGTGCGCTGCAATTCGCGAACCTCCAAAACCCGTATCAGCTTGCCCCGCCCAGACAACAGCCCTTCGGGATCCGTCATTCGAGCGCCCTGAAGAAAACCCACATCCACCCCATAGGGACGCGTACGCACGTGGCACACACCACCCCTCGGTGTCTGAAAGGTTGTGATACGCGGTTTACGCAATTCAACCATATCGTGGCTGGACGCAAGCACCACCTGCCGGACCGCGTCGAACAACGCCGCGTGCGAAGAGGCCTGATCTTTGTCGAACTGCAGCATCGGGTTGTCGCCCCTGTTTGGTCTCAATCGATAGAGTATGTACCGCTGCTCCTGCCACCGTGGTGGCAGTACAATCCTTATGCAGTCATTAACAACAACCGATCAGCAGGTATGTACACGTGAGCGACCAGATAAACCCATTCACCATCCGCACGGGCACGCTTGCAGACGTGCCCCACCTGGCGAACATCGAATCTGCCGCGGACATGCTGTTTCCTTCAGGTCGCCTGCCACCTGATGGTGGTACTTACGCCGCAGAAGACTTTCACAGAGCGATTGAACACGGTCTGCTGGAGATTGCCTGGGTTGCGCAGCAGCAAGCAGGCTTCGCCGTTGCACAGCCCGACGAGAACAACCTGCATCTGGCGCTGCTTGCGGTCCATCCAGAACACGGCCGTCGCGGCATTGGTCGAGCGCTGGTGAGTCACGTGCTGCAGATGGCCGTTGGCGCTGGCTACCGGCAGGTGACCTTAACCACTTTTGCCGATATTCCCTGGAACGCCCCATTTTATCGCTCCATGGGTTTCATCGAGCTGGCTGCGCACGCACAAACAGAGCGGGTGCAGCAGATACTGGCTGCGGAAATAGACACGGGAATGTACAACCGGGTGGCGATGGCATTCGTCAGCGCTGACGGCGAGTTCTGAAATACCGCTTCATCTCCCGAATCTGCCGGATCTCCCGCATCATCCGCCATTACCCGGGACATAATTGCCTGCTTTACCCCATTGGCCTAGCGTGCGCATCACCGAAGGAAAACCTTCGCAATTGCGAGAACTTGATGAAAGCGCACCTCATTGTCGCCCTGTATATGCTTGTCGGTTTGATCAACTTCACACCCCTGTCAGGGGTGCTGGGTCATGACAGACTGCTGCAATTATACGGCGTTGGCCCTCTGGATCCCGATCTGGCCTTGTTGATGCGCCATCGTGCTGTGCTGTTAGGTATTGTCGGCAGTCTGCTGATGGCGGCAGCCTGGTACGCACCGTGGCGGCTCGCCGCCACCATAGCGGGCCTGGTCAGTATGCTCTCTTATATTTTTATCGTCTGGGTATCAGAGACTGACAATTTTCTGTTGGTGCGGATCATGTGGATTGACGTGGGCGCGGGGTTGCTACTGCTGGCAGCATTTGCCCTGCATGCGGCTTCCACGTAATCTGCAGCGTTACAGGCACCACATGTCAGCCCATGACCATTACCGAACTCCGCGCACAGATTGATCAGCTTGATTATCAACTCATCGAAATACTGAGCCAACGCTTTGCCATTACCCATCAAATCGGTCAGCTTAAGGCCACGCAACAGCTGGCGCCACGCGCGACAGAGCGTGAGGCTGAACAGTTTGCGCGCTACCAGGCACTCGCGGAAAATTTTGATGTGCCACCATCGCTGATCCATGGCATTTTCCACGCGATCATCGATCAGGTGGTCGAACATCACCAGCAACTTCGTTCACCCGGTGACACCGCATGCAAACCGCCTCGCTGACAGAACCTCTCCACGTTGTCGACTGCCCGCAGGAGACCGCTCCGGATGGTTCGTTGGTGCGCCCACTGCTGCAAACCAGCGCAGCCAGCCAATGTCACTGCACGCTCGGCGCCGGCCAGGTATCCCAGGCAATTGCCCACCGGGAGATTGCCGAACTTTGGTACTGTCTGTCGGGCACGGGTGAGTTTTATTGTGAAGTCCTGAATCACCAGGAACCGTTTACGGTAGCTGTCGGCACCACCTGGCATGTGCCGCCCGGCAAGGCGTTTCAGTTCCGCAACACGTCAACGAATGACCTCACCTTTCTAATCACAACCCTGCCACCCTGGCCGGGTGAAGAAGAAGCCGACCTTCAGGCTGAGGGGGTATGGACGGTATGACCTTTGCGACGCTGGTGATCGATCTGCAACAAGGCCTGGTACAGGGTGCATATCAGGCGGAGGAAGTTATTACCAACACCAACCGAGTGATCGCACAAACCCGACAGGGCAATGGCCTGGTAGTGTTCGTTCAGCATTGCCACAGCAGCTTTGTACCTCTGATGAAAGGTAAGCCTGGCTGGGAGATTCACCCGGGCCTGGAGCGCCGACCCGAAGATACCGTCATCGAGAAGTCCGCGTCTGACGCGTTCTACCAAACCCAACTGCTGGCATTTCTCAACAGCCATCAGGTTGAACATCTGTGGATCACGGGCATGCAAACCGAGTATTGCGTGGATACCACCTGTCGCGCCGCCCTGAGTCATGGATTCAGCGTCACGCTGGTGAGTGATGCACACACGACCGGCGACGGGCCCATGCAGGCTGCGAAGATTATTTCCTATCACAATAATATTCTCACCCAGCTTGCCCATCCTGACCGCCGGATTGCGGTGCAGCCCAGCACGGATCTTGCCTGAGACGAATTAGCACTCGAACCAGGCCTTCAAGTAAGATCTAGCAAACGGAAGGGGAGAACCGACCTATGCCAGATCCCATGGCTGATCTGAGACCTGATCAGATCGCAATATTTGCACCGATGTTCGCGCTGTTTCTATTGACCCTTCTGGTCTGGCTGTACATGTTTGCCAGGCGCATTCCATTT
>JBCCUW010000155.1:0-8887 GCA_039196385.1 Pseudomonadota bacterium | reverse complement strand
GTTCGACCGTGACCCCGAAACCCAGGCCCGGCTATGGGCCAGCCCGGGCGACGAACGATTTGTTTATCGGGTCGGTGGCATTGAAAAGGACGTGGTGACGGGCAACATCTCCTACGACGCTGACAATCATCAGGCCATGACCGACATTCGAACGGACAAGGTGGCCAGCGTCGCCCGCTTCATACCCGATCAGGTTATCGACCAGGGCATGGACAGCGGTCTGGCGGTCGTCGCCTGGGGTTCGACCTACGGCACGGTATATCAGGCCGTAAAGAACGCGCTGCGAGCCGGCTTGCAGGTGGGCCATATCCACCTGCGCCATATCAACCCGCTGGCACCAAATCTGGGTGAGCTGCTGCGCCAGTTCGACACCGTATTGGTGCCGGAGCTGAACACTGGACAACTGGCGACACTGTTACGCGACCGGCTGAACATTCACGTTGAACAACTGAACAAAGTCACTGGTCAGCCCTTGACCGTAGCTGAGGTGACTGCAACCATCGAATCATTGGCCAGTCCACACATGCAAAAGGTAGGTAGCTGATATGGGTGATCTGAGTTTCAAAGATTTTGCCACGGATCAGGAAGTTCGTTGGTGCCCGGGCTGTGGCGACTATTCAATCCTGAAGGGTGTGCAGCGGGCACTCGCTGACGGTGGTTCCAAGCCCGAAAACACGGTATTTGTTTCGGGGATCGGATGCTCCTCACGCCTGCCCTATTACATCAACAGCTACGGCTTTCACACCATTCATGGTCGCGCACCGGCTTTTGCCACCGGCGTAAAGCTGGCCAACCCGGAACTGGAAGTCTGGGTCATTACCGGCGACGGTGATGGATTGAGCATCGGTGGCAACCATCTGCTGCACGCCTTGCGCCGCAACGTGAACTTGAACGTGCTGCTGTTCAACAACGAAATTTACCGGCTCACCAAGGGGCAGTACTCGCCCACGTCACGCCCGGGCACTGTGAGTCCGACCAGCCCGGATGGCTCCGTGGATCACCCTCTGTCGCCTGGACAGTTTGCCATCGGCGCCGGCGCCACATTTTTTGCCCGCAGCGTCGATATCGATCAGAAAACCATGCCGGGTCTGCTGATTGAAGCCAAAGAGCACCAGGGCACGGCGTTTGTGGAGATCCTGCAGAATTGTATCGTCTACAACAAAGATGTATTTGACGACGTTGTCGCGAAAAAAACTGCCGCCCAAACTCAGATCCATGTTGAGCATGGCAAACCGCTGCTGTACGGCAAGGACCGCGAGTTCGGTCTGCGCCTGAATCCCGCCAGCCTGTCGCTGGAATCTGTCACCCTGGGTGAAGACGGTATTACCGAAGCAGACATTCTGGTGCATGACGAAACGAACCCGACGCTTGCGTTACTGCTGGCCAATCTGCAGGGACCCACGGCCATGGGTGTAATTCTGCGGCGTTCCAGCGAAGCGTTTGAATCGTCTTACTGGAATGCCCGTCCTACAGAACGACGACGCAAGGTAGTAGAACTGCTGCATACCGGCAATTTACTGGATCGGCGAAAGAGCTGATCCAGCCAACCTTCTAAACTATCGATTGCCGCGCCAAATAAGGGTTAGAGCTATGCGGCTATCAAGCCGTGCGGCAATCGAGCCGGGCGGCAATCCACCCACTTTGCGCCACCCTCGTCCCTTTTGGTGACGACCACCGCACACTTTGTTACCCGACGTAACAAAAAGCTTGCTTTACTCGGCAGTTTTGTCTAAATTGCTCCGACCAAATTGGTCTGACCATATTGGCCTGACCATCACCCATATGTACGACCAACCGTAGAAGTAACACTCAAGGTATGGCGAGGAAACAGTGGCCGGATTACACGACCAGATTGCGGGTAGCCTGATTCAGGACATCCTGTCCGCGCGCTACCGCGTGGACGAGCGCCTGCCGTCAGAGCGCGACCTGGCCGCGCGCTTTGACGCAAACCGCGGCGCGGTACGTGAAGCGATGAAAAAGCTGGAACAGATCGGTCTGGCTGAAATCCAACCAGGCGGTGCGCGGGTCAAAGACACCAGTGAAGCCAGTCTGGACGTCATCGGTCACCTGCTCGCCCAGGACAACCTGCCTGACCCAAAACTGGTGGATCAGATTCTGGTCGTCATCAACAGCCTGCTGAAAATTGCTGCGGAACAAACCCTGGAGCTGGCCAGCGATGAGGAAATTGCGCAAATTCGCGAACTGGCGCGGCCACTGTACGCAGAAAATCTGAACGACGAAGCCCACACCCTGGCGCGCTTCGAACTGTTCCAGAGCATTATGCTGACCAACAAGAACCTGCCACTGCAGCTAATCGCCAGAACCTTGTTTGAACAGTTTGCACCCAACGTTTCCGTGTTAAACGTGTCGACTACAGTGGACAAGGCCGCATACAGCCAGTTTGCCCAGGAACTGGACAGCGCCCTGCAACAACGCGACCTGCCCGCGGTGCAAGCCATATTTACTACTCTTTCAGATATGAACCGAGAATCCATGATGCATGCCCTGGAAGCTGCGCGTCATTCCTTAAGCCAGGAGGCTACCACCCCATGATGCGCTCACTAATCATCCCGTTTTTTATTGTCCTGGCGTTCACTTTCGGCGCGGTGACGCTGATGGCCACTGCCCCGGTACTGGAGCCTACCGCTCAGGAACCGGTGTACACCACGGTGCGCATCAAAGAAGTATCTCCGGAGCCGGTGCAACTGAAGGTGCATTCTCAGGGCACTGTCATGCCATCTACCGAAAGCCAGCTGATCCCGGAAGTATCAGGTCGCATCACCTGGATGTCGCCGACACTAGTGGCTGGTGGTTACTTCAATGCCGGTGACGTGCTGGCCCGGGTTGACGACCAAGATTATCGCAATGATCGAGACCGGGCCAAATCAACTCTGGTGCGCGCCGAAGCTGAACAACAGCACGCACGTTTTGAATACAAGCGCCTGCAGAGTCTTGCTGAACGCAAATTGACCTCGCGCTCACAACTGGAAGATTCTTTGCGCGCGCTACGTGTTGCAGAGGCGACCCTGCAGGACAGCCGAGTGAACTACGAACAGGCACTGCAGAATGTCGAGCGCACGGAGATCAAGGCGCCTTTTACCGGGCTGGTGAGAACCGAGAATGTTGATATCGGTCAATTTGTCTCCCGCGGACAGGCCATTGCGACCATCTACGCCAGCGACCTGGTTGAAGTCAGGTTGCCGATCGCAGATCGTCAGCTGGCTTTCCTGAACCTGCCTGCAACACTGCGTGGCGAACTACCGGAGAATCTGCAGCCCAATGTCACGCTGTCCACCGAATACGCAGGCCAGAAGCTGGAATGGCAGGCCAAAATAGTTCGCACCGAGGCCGAGATTGATGTGTCCAGCCGCATGGTGCAGCTTGTTGCCCGGGTCGCCAACAGTTCCGACAGCGCGCCACTGTCTGTTGGCTTGTTTGTTGAAGCAGAAATTGAAGGGCTTTCGGCAGACAATATTGTTGTGCTGCCACGCTCAGCCATCCGCAACGATAACCAGGTACTGGTTGTCGACAACGAAAACCGGCTGCGCTTCCGCGCCATTGAGCCGCTGCGCTTGTACCAGGACGATGTTTTGATCCAGGGCGGTTTGAGCACGGGCGAACGCGTCTGTCTGTCGCCTCTGCAAACGGCAGTGGACGGCATGATTGTCAACCCAGTGACCGACGAAGCCTGATACCCCATGCAAACCGCCATTCGCTGGTTCGCCAATAATCCGGTAGCAGCCAATCTACTGATGGTGCTCCTTGTGCTGGGCGGTTTGTTCGGCGCAATCACCACCAATCAGGAAGAGTTTCCGAATATTGACGTTAAAGCCGTCAATGTCAGCGTACCCTACCTGGGCGCCGCGCCTGTGGAGGTGGAGAAATCTGTCTGCATCCGGGTGGAAGAGGCGATTGAAGGCATAGAGGGTATTGAAAAGCTGCGCAGCCGCGCCACCGAAGGCATGTGCAACGTGACCGCTGAGCTGTTCACCGACGCTCAGGAGGTTGTTGCCCTGAACGAAATCAAAAGCCAGGTCGATGGCATCAACAGTTTCCCTATCGAAACGGAAAAACCCATTGTCTCTAAGCTTGCGCTGACCCGTCGGGTGGTACAGATCGCGGTGTCCGGCAATACGGATGAACGCACCCTGAAAGAGCTGGCCCGCGAACTGCGCGACGACATTGCTGCTCTGGACGGCATATCCCAGGTGGCTGTGGACTATATCCGCCCTTACGAAATCTCCATAGAGGTCTCCGAGCTGGAGCTGCGCCGTTTCGGCATCACGTTGGACCAGGTGAGTCGCGCTGTGCGCAACAGTTCTCTGGATATGCCCGGCGGCACTATTAAAACCAACAACGGCGAAATACTCATCCGTACAACGGGACAAGCCTACTGGGGACAGGAGTTCGAAGACGTCATTGTGCTCACCCGGTCGGACGGTACGCGGGTGATGCTGCGCGATATCGCCAGCATCCGTGACACTTTTGAGGAAGGTGATTTGCTCGCCGAATTCAACGGTGATCGCGGCGTTGTGGTGAATGTATCGCAGGTCGGCACAGAAGATCTGATTCAGATTGCCCGGGACGTCCGCGGCCTGGTCGATAAGTTTTCGTTGAATACGCCCCAAGGCATCAACCTGGACATCTGGATCGATACGTCACGTGAACTGCGCGAGCGTATGGATGTACTGATCAAAAACGCCGGCGGCGGCTTGGCGCTGGTACTGGTTATTCTCGCCCTGTTCCTCAAGTTCCGGCTCGCGATGTGGGTTGCCGTCGGCATTCCTGTTGCCCTCTTGGGTACGCTTGGTGTGCTGCCTTTTACCGATATCAACATCTCGACCATGACGGTGATGGCCTTTATTCTGGTACTGGGTATTGTCGTCGATGACGCCATTGTGGTGGGAGAGCGGGTCTACGCCCACGAGCAGATGGGCAAATCCGGCCTGCAGGCGGCTATTGACGGCACCTGGGAAGTCTCCGTGCCGGTGATTTTCGGCGTGCTCACCACCATCGCCGCCTTCCTGCCGCTGATTGCTGTGGAAGGCCGGATGTCCGGCTTTTTTGCGCCGCTGGGCTGGGTGGTCATCTTCGCCCTGATCTGCAGCATCATCGAATCTCAATTGATTCTACCGGCTCACCTGGCCAACCGTAAACGCGATGAGCCCACCCGGGGTTTGTCCAAAGCGTGGAACAAATTTCAGGGCGGACTGGCAGATGGACTGGAACACCTGGCCACCAACGTCTATATGCCTTTTGTGCACACTGTCCTGCGCTGGCGCTATGTCAGCTCCGCAATTGGCCTGGGTGTGCTGATACTGGCATTGTCGCTGATCGCCAGCGGTCGGGTGGTATTCGGGTTTTTCCCCTCCGTTGAGGGTGATCGCATCTACGCCGGCCTGGAAATGCCAGAGGGAATTGCGGCGCAAACCACACTGGACGCCGCACGCAAGATTGAAGCAGCAGCGCGGCGTATTAATGTCGCGATGAGTGAAGAAATGGGCCTGACACAACCCTTGGTCCGCAACGTATTGTCCAGTGTTGGCCAGACGGTTGATCGTGATGGTCCCGGTCGCCCGGAAGGACCAGGGCGCAGTAACATCGCTGAAATTGTCATTGAAATTGCGCCGCTGGCTGAACGCAATAACATCAGCTCCAAAGTTGTGGTGAATCGATGGCGCGAGGAAGTTGGCGCCATTTCAGATGCAGTGAAGCTGACTTTCGATGCGGATACCTTTTCTGCGGGCGCCCCGATTGAATACCAGCTACAGGGCAAGGATGTTGATGAGTTGCGCGAAGGTGCGGAATTCATGAAAGCAGAATTAAGCCGCTACGATGGCGTATTTGACATCACTGATTCCTTTCGTTCGGGCAAACAGGAAATTCAGCTGAGTCTGTTGCCGGAAGCGCGCAATCTGGGTTTGACCCTGGCAGACCTGGCCGGTCAGGTCCGCTCAGCCTTTTACGGTACCGAAGCCCAGCGCGTGCAGCGTGACAAAGACGATGTCCGGGTGATGGTGCGTTTCCCGGAATCTGAACGAAAATCCATTGGCAACCTGGAAGACATGTATATCCGTACCCCTGATGGCAACCAGGTGCCGTTCTACAGCGTGGCCCAGTTCTCGCTGAATCGTGGCTACTCCAGTATCAACCGTTTGGATGGACGGCGCACGGTGACAGTACAGGCAGAGGTTGACCGCGGGCGGGTCGCCCCCGAAGAAGTGACCAGCAGCATTCGTGAAGAACTGATCCCTGCTTTCCTCAAGACTTATCCGAATATCGAAATCTCACTTGGCGGTGAACAGGAAGAACGATTTACAGCGCTGACCGGGCTGGCCATCGGCTCCATGTTCTCTCTGATTGTGATCTATGGCTTGCTGGCCATCCCGCTACGCAGTTACCTGCAACCGCTCGTCATCATGAGCGTGATTCCTTTTGGTGCGGTGGGCGCCATCGTCGGGCACTACCTGTTAAACGTGCAGCTGATGTTTTTCTCTGCGCTGGGCATTGTCGCGCTGTCCGGTGTTGTCGTGAACGCCTCGCTCGTCCTGGTCGACTACGCCAATCGACAGCGCCGCGGGGGTAAACAGATCATGGAAGCTGTACTCAACGCCTGTGTTGTGCGTTTCCGTCCGATACTGCTGACTTCAGTGACCACCTTTGTGGGCTTGATTCCACTGATGTCCACCAGCACGCCAGCCACCGCGCCGTTCCTGCCGATGGCCGTCTCTCTCGCCTGGGGTGTGTTGTTTGCCACCTTTATCACCCTGCTGCTGGTGCCCTGTCTGTACCTGATTGTGGAAGACTGGCTCTACACGCTGGCGCGCTTTAAAGCCTGGACCGCCGGCCAACCAAAACCCGAACCTGTGGATGCGCTGACCCAACCAACCAGCGGTGGCTGATACTCCCTCGCTACCGCGCACTTCTGCCGAATGGCATCGTCGTGTCTGGCACCTGACCTGGCCGGTTATACTGGCCAACATCACTATCCCTCTGGTGGGCGTTGCAGACGTTGCCGTTATGGGGCGTCTGCCCGACCCGATCTACATTGGCGCGGTGGCCATGGGTGCAGCCATGTTCAGCGCGGTGTATTGGATGTTCGGTTTTCTGCGCATGGGTACTACCGGACTGGCCGCCCAGGCCTGGGGTGGCGGGGACAAAACTGAAGTACAGGCGATTTTTGTGCGCGCCATTACCATGGCCACGCTGCTGGGAGCCCTGATTATCCTGCTGCAGTGGCCGCTTAAGCTCATGTTATTCGAGTTGTTTGACGCAAGTCCGGCCATCGAGTCATTAGCCGACCGGTATTACACGATCCGAATCTACGGCGCGCCGGGTTTGCTGATTCACCTGGTGCAATTAGGCACGCTGTTTGGCCTGCAGCGGATGCGCGACACTCTGTGGCTGAGTATCGGCATGAATGTCACCAATCTGGTGCTTGATGTCGTGCTGGTGTTGGGTTTGGGCATGGGTGTTGAGGGGGTGGCGCTGGGTACCACAATCAGCGAGTGGGGCGCGGCCGGTTTCGGTTTCTGGTTGGTGTTCCGGGCCCTGGCACAGCTGCCATCGACAGTAGCACCAACGCAGGGGAATGCGCGGACTGAATTCCAGCATACCGTGCGCATCGCCACCTCCCCGGGTATCTGGCAATCCGCAAAAATCCGGGCTCTATTTGATGTCAGCGCTAACCTGATTCTACGCACATTTTTTGTCCAACTACCGTTTTTTGCGGGCACGGTGCTGGCCACGGGTCTGGGGGACATCACCCTGGCCGTGCACGGCATTCTGATGCAGCTGTTTTTTGTCATGACCTACAGCCTGGACGGGTTCGCCCATACCGCGGAAACACTCTGCGGCTTTACCTACGGCGCACGCCAGCCCGATCAGCTGCGGCAGTCTGCCACCTATTGCGCTATCTGGGGAGGCATCCTGGCACTGGCTACGGGCGCACTCTACGCTTTGGCGGGTGCTGACTTTGTCGCCCTGCTCAGCGTCTCAACCCAGGTGCAGGGGGCTGCTGCAGCTTACCTGCCCTGGGTAGCGCTGGCGCCCCTCGTATGTGTCTGGGCATTTCTGCTGGACGGTATTTTCATCGGCACCACACACATTCGAGAAATGCGCAACGCCATGCTGGCAGCTGCAGTCGGCTGGGGCATACTGTTATGGCTCACCTACGCCAGCCTGGGTTACCACGCTGTCTGGTTGAGTATGATTGTGTTTATGCTGCTCAGGGGTATTCTGCTCGGTGCCTACTATCCACGCATTGAGCGCGGCGCGCGAAGCTTGGCATAACACCACGATGCCGGACTGGAGGGAGATAAGACATGGCAAAACGTCAGCAACTGCGCATTGGCTTCATTGGCGCCGGCAGCATCGCAGACCTGCAGTTGAAACTGTTGGAGGAGCGCACCGACGTTGAGGTTTGCGCGTTTGCGGACGTTAATGCCCAGGTACTGGAGGCTAGACAACAGCAGTTTCCGGACGCCACCACCTGGCCTGACTATCTGCGTATGTTAAAAGACTGTGCCCTGGACGCCGTCAGCGTCTGCACGCCGAACAAGCTGCACGCCCGCCCAACCATTGCCGCACTGCGCAGTGGCTGTCATGTGATGGTGGAAAACCCATGGCCATGCAAGTCAGGGAAGCCCGGCAAATGGTGAACGCGGCGCGCGAATCGAAGCGTAAGCTGGTGATCGGCTTTCAGCACCGCTACGACCCGCGCACCCAGTACTTGCGTCGGGTATACGACGAAGGTGGCTTCGGCAACATTCTGTTTACCCGGGTGCAGGCATTACGCCGGCGGGGAATTCCAAACTGGGGGGTGTTTGGCCGCAAAGACCTGCAGGGTGGCGGGCCACTGATTGATATTGGTGTACACGCACTGGAG
>JBCCUW010000154.1:0-8938 GCA_039196385.1 Pseudomonadota bacterium | reverse complement strand
AGGCACTCCTGAGCAGAAAGAACAGTGGCTGAAGCCACTGCTGAACGGTGAAATTCGTTCAGCTTTTGCTATGACCGAGCCAGCCCTGCCTTCTTCTGACGCCAAAAATATCAGCACTAAGGCTGAACTGGACGGGGATGAGTGGGTCCTCAACGGTGAAAAATACTATATCTCGGGCGCCGGTGATCCACGCTGCAAAATCATGATCACCATGGTCAAAACCAGCCCGGACGCTCCGCCACACAAACAGCAATCGCAAATTTTGGTGCCCATTGACACCCCGGGGGTCAAAATTCTTGAGGGTATGGAAGTGTTTGGTCACGACGATGCCCCTCACGGCCATATGCACATTGTCTTTGACAACGTGCGTGTTCCCAAAGAGAACATGCTGCTGGGTGAAGGTCGCGGTTTCGAAATCAGCCAGGTCCGCCTGGGTCCGGGCCGCATTCACCATTGCATGCGCTCCATCGGCGCAGGCGAGCGCGCCCTGGAACTGATGATCCGCCGTGGCGCTACGCGCGAGGCGTTTGGCCGGCCGATTATTCAGCTGGGTAAGAACATCGAGGTGGTCTCTCGTGCACGCATCGAAATTGATGCCTGTCGACTGATGGTACTGCAGGCGGCTAAAGCCATGGACACGCTGGGTAACAAAGAGGCTCGCGTATACGTCAGTGCTATTAAAGCGATGGTGCCGGAAAAGATCTGCAAGATTATCGACCAGGCTATCCAGATCCACGGCGCGACCGGCGTGTCGCAGTGGACGCCGCTGGCTAAGATGTACACGGGGCAGCGCACTCTGCGTCTGGCAGACGGACCCGATGAAGTGCACCATATGGTTGTCGGTCGCGCTGAGGTCCGCAAATACGACGGTCTGCTGTAACCGGCAAGCAGCCAAACGCACAAAAAAACCCGCTCCTGGAGCGGGTTTTTTTGTGCTTTGCCTTCGCCTTGCCTGTGGGGAAGTCTGCGCTAACCGAACGCCTAACTCTGGAACGTGAATCTGACCCCACTGCGCACTGGCATGGTCCGCCCTAATTGCCGGTAGGGTTCAAAACGCCAGCGCCCGACCGCAACGACCGCCGGTTCATACAGTTCGTAACCGCTGGCATCGACCACAACAACGTCTTCGACGTCACCTTCTTCGTTCACGGTAAACAGCAGTTCCACCCAACCTTCGGTAATCCCACGGGGCAAAACGGGTGCGGTACGACGCTTCGCCTGCAGTTCACCAATGGCAATCACCTCATCAAACTTACCCGCCCGAGCGCGCTGTCGTTTGTGCAGAAAATTCAACTCGCTGTTAATCTCGGCCAACTGTTCCGTTTCCGCACCAGCCTCCACCGCCAGGGCGACAGTGGCTTCCGCATCCGTCAGGTCTTCGTCGCGACTCTGCAACCATGCGCGCTCAATCAGACCGTTAATTACCAGTTGAATACCGGACCGGGCTGCTCTCGAATCGGGGTCCTTGGTTAACGCCGAGCGATAGTGGGTCAGCGCACCGGGGCCCTGATCACCCGCTTGCCCGACCAGGTTATCGGCCTGCATGGCTTCCGCTGCAGCCAGCAGATCTTCTTTCACCGCCTGGTCTTTGACCATATCACTCCATTGCAATGTCAGCTTTTCAGTCTGAGCGATGCCAGGCGTGTGCGGCGCAATTTCTTTGGCTAACGCAATCAGTTCTCTGGCACGCGTATGGTTTTCCGCAAATGCTTCCGTTTGCGCCAGCGTAGCCAGACGCTGCGCCACCGAATCAATGCCCTGCAGCGCCACCGCGTTGCCCGGATCCATCGCCAGGATAGCCCGGTAGGACGCCAGTGCATTGCTGCCCTTTGGCTTGGTCAGATTGCCTGAGGCCACCTGGACCACTGCTTGCTCTTCCAGTTGTCTGATCTTCTGATGGTGATTCACGCGTGAGACTAGTGAAATAGCAGACCGGTTCTCCGGGGCAATGGCCATCGCCTGGGTCGCCAGATCTTCAGCAGCCACCCAATCCGCTTTCAGTACCGCACTTTCAGCCGCGTTAACGAGAAATCCGGTCACTCGCTCAACCCCTTTACGGGCCTGTAAATTGCCCGCATCACGTTGCAGCGTTTTCTGGTAATAATACAATGCGCTGTCGCCTTCCGGAGCGCTGATGCGCCCCGCCATAAAAGCCTGTTCGGCACGTTCCAGCCAATTCACCTCATTGACGTCCTGCACGGTGGTCACCGTGTACGCGGGGATCTCCGGTAAATGTGCAATGACCGGTTCGCTGCTTTGCTGCAGATAAGCCCAGGTGCTGAAAACGCCGACCAGAACAACCCCGGCTGCAATGGAGAAGCTGTTGCCCAGGGACAGGTTTGCCGCGTCAGGCGACAGGCTCAACGTATTCAATTCTGCACTCCCAGGAACCAGTTACGAAAACGCGTCCACAAACCCGGCTCCACCAGAGTACTGTTGGGCCCACCCGCAACGGATGTACCCATTCCCGCCTGGAGCAGGCGACCATTGTCGAGAAATCGCAACACCGCGGACCGCAGCCAGATTTTGCACTGGCCGGCCTGCAGGGGTTTGAGGAGAAACCGAAACACCTGGCCGGAATTGATCATTTGAATCAGGACGTTCGCATCTGAGCGATCGCTGGCGACGATAATGACAATGTCCGGGGTGATCATTCTGACCTGGGTGCTGAGCCGCTTGATATCACGTTCACTGGCGGACACGTCTGTGACCAGCACGCCGATGTTGTGTTTGCCTAACAGATCCAGCCCGGCTTCAACACTATCCGCCTGATGAATGCGCTGCCCGGCACAGGCCGCTTTGACGCCAGCCAATAGCTCCGCGTCTGGACTCATGACCAGTAGCTCAACTTTCTTCAGCTGGCGGATGTGCTGGCCGCCACTCAAGGCTGGCGTTGACGCCTGCGGCGACGTCACGGGCGCTGGCGCGGGTACCGCTTCTGCCTGCGGGTCCGCGGTCAACGGTTGCGGTGCAGCCACCTCAACCACCGCACCCACCTCTTGGACCTCAACGGACGCGGCAGGCTGCTGCAGCGTCTGGCTGATATTGGCGCCCAGCTCCAGACCTTCCTGGACGGCGCCGCGAATCTCCTCTGCAGGGCAGGGTTTCATCAGGTAGCGGAACACTTCCGCATCATTGATGGAGGCTTCCACCGCCGCTAAGTCCGCATAACCGGTCAACAGGATACGCAGGGTCTGCGGAGAACGGTTCTTAACTTCCGTGAGCACTTCGACGCCGGTCATTTCCGGCATGCGCTGGTCAGACACCACCACATCAATATCATGTTCCGCCAGCAACGCCAGTGCTTCGGTGCCGGAATTGGCCAGATGGACCGTATAGTCGCGCCTGAACATCGCGCGCATGGACTTGAGTACCCTTTCTTCGTCATCCACGAACATGATGTTGGGACGCTGACTATGTGGTTCGGGTGGGGCCTGAGTGGCCGCGGCCGTATTCATCAGGCTGCCTCCTCAGCGTCAGGTTCATCGTCACTGATCGGTTTCAGTGTCTCGGGTGTGTTGTCTACCGGGAAACTCAGGGTGATGCGTGTGCCATGCCCCACCTTGGAGTCCACCAGTATCTGGCCGTTATGCTGATCGATGATCTGGCGCACAATAGACAGACCCAGCCCGGTGCCCTGACCCACGGGTTTGGTGGTAAAAAACGGATCCATGACCTGTTGCAGGTGTTCCTCAGGAATACCACAGCCGGTATCCTCAAAAACCACCTCAACGGATTCACCGCGCGAACTGCGACTGCAACTGGTGCGGATTTTCAACGTGCCCTGACCATCCATGGCCTGCACGGCATTGGTCACCAGATTGATGAAGACCTGATTTAAACGCGACGGCGAGCAGTAGATTTCTGGTACATCTTGAAAATCTTTTTCAACAGTCACACCAGATTTCAATAAGTTACGCGTTATTGTTAGTGTCTTTTCGACTCCTTCCCGCACATCAAATCGATCATCTGCCATGCGGTCGAGACGGGAGAAATCTTTCAGGCTCTGCACCAGTTCGCTGATCTGATTAAGGCCCTCCACACTGTCTGTCGCCAGCCCGCGAATCTCTTCGATGTTCTCCGCCAGCTCTTCCGGATCAAACGCCGCCTTCTGGGCCAGCAGTTGCTTCAAGGCATCTTTCCCGGCATCTGCACTATCAGCGCGCAGTATCGGCAATGTCGCCTCAACCAGCGTGGCAATTTCCTCCACCGAATCGGCGGTGGTCGTTGTATTGTTCAACACATACAACAGCGGTGTGTTAATTTCATGCATAACACCAGCGACCAGCTGGCCGAGCGATGACATCTTCTCTGCCTGGACCAGCTGCACCTGGGATTCTTTGAGGTTGTCATGGGCCTGTGCCAGATCCTGAGTCCGCTCCTCTACCCGCAGCTCAAGGTCATCGTGAGAGCGATTCAACGCCGCGTGACTGGCGCGCAGGCGTAACCCAAACGCCGCCAACACCGCCAGCATGAGTACCGTATAGATGTTCAAGAGGATGCGCGCTTCATTGACCGCACCCAGTACATAAAGCTGGTCCTGCGTGGCCAATGCTGACAGCTCTTCCAGGTTAGCCATGAGGCCGGGTTGGTCGATGATGTTGACCGCCTGGGTCATGGCCCGCTGCAGCGATACCATGGTGTAACTGGTATTGATCAGATAGCGCAGTCGCGTGCGTTGACTATCCTGTGCCTGCGCCTCATAAGTTTCCAGCTGATCAATTGTGGCTAACACCGGGTCCAGATTCTGAGTAACCCCGGACAGGCCGGTCTTGATCTCTTCCGTCTGGATGTAAATGCCGTCTGCCAGACGTTGCTGGCCTGCTTCCCGCAGCGTACCAACCAGCTGTTTGGCGCCATCTTCAAAAGCCGCCTGCATGTCATAAAGTTGGGTCTGATTGGCGGTGAACTCACCCAGCTGCTCGCCTACCCGATTAAAGCCATCCTGCAAAGCGACATGACTGGCCAGCACTTTGGCCGGGTCGTTGGCCTGCCCCGCCTCGCTGTCGATGATGTTGAGCCAGGCCATCAGCGGCCAGCGCAGTTCATCCAGAAAGGTCACCGGTTGGTAGATCGCAGTCAATTGCGCCTCCAGGGCCAGAGCGCCTTCAAACAACGATTGCTCCAGCTCCGCTGTGTCCGTCATCGGCTGCTGCACACTGGTGGACATCGATATGCCACCGGATACGGCGGCACCGGCTTTCTGCAGGTATTCAATGTTGGCGTCGAGTTGGCGGAACTGTTCCGGGGTTGGGGCTGTGGAGATCACAAGCAGAATAGCCAGTACCGCCAGGGCCATCGTGACACTGACAACGGTGACAACAAATTCAACTGATCTTCGGGTCCACATGCCTGAGCGCATCCTTTTCGACTGGGGACGTATTCATCTACATCTAGCTGACGAATGCTTCTAGTTAGAATAGCGACTGAAGCAAGCACGCACCGTGCGCCGCGTCACACAACCCAGCCTTGCTCAGGCCAACATCGTGACTTCTTTAGGATTTTAGATTAGATATATAAGCTACTGATTTAGCGACCAATTTTCACCAAAAGGACGGATCACGGAGGAAAAGGACCAGGCCGATTTCGGCTGGTGTGCCAGGCGGTAACATTCTGTCGCAATATCCGCTGGCTGACAGAAGAAGTCATCAGGTTTACCCGCATAGCGTTTGCGTGTCCAGGGCAGATCAATGACCGCGTCAATCGCGACAAAACCCACATGCACACCCTGCGGGCCGAGCTCCCTGGCCATGGCTTCGGCAAGAATACGCTGAGCCGCCTTAGTCGGGGCAAAACCGGCAAAGCGCGCCACGCCTCGATACGCCGCCGTGTTACCCGTGACAATAATCGCGCCCTCACCAGCTTCCAGCATGGCCGGCGCTGTGGCTCGCGCCAGATGCAACAACGCCATCGTGTTCACCTGAAAATTTGCCTCCAGCACGGCAGGATCAATTTCCAGGAACGAGCCAAAGGCGCCCGCCACCGCGTTGTGAACCACCACCGTCGGTGCACCAAGCTGTTGTTGGATCTGCGCCACCGTGTCGTTCAGGGCGTCGGTGTCACAGACATCGCAAGGAAAGGCGTGCGCGTGCTCAATTTCGTCGCTTAACTGGGCCAGCCGATCCTCCGAACGAGCCAGCATGGCTACCTCGTAGTCCTGCGCAAAACAGCGCACCAGCGCAGCCCCGGTACCCGGGCCCACGCCGGTCACCAGACATACCTTACGCCCTTCACCATGCGCCTGAGATTCAGTCATATTCTCCCCCTTTTGATGGTTTCCCCGTCACGGATATTGCGCCAGCTCGTCGAGTGGCCACAAGCGTTTTGTTGTGGTCTGGCGAGGAAATCTCTCCAGACGGTGGGTGTTCAAGCCGGGTGTGTCTGCCGTGACAATGGCACTGGCAATATGCTGGAATCCCGCGCGAAAGTGATTGCTGCTCTTCAGCGCAACGTAACGATACTTCATCACGTCAATACCGAGCGCCAGAAATGGCTCGCGGTCAAAAGTCTGACTGCGCCGTGACGCCACCACAATATCCATGTCGTCCACCACCAGACGCGCCATGCGTCCAAGGTTGATGGGGGCGCCACGAAACATGTGCTGCATGACCAAGCGCCCGTCATGCAGCGCTTTGACATAGGCCGTCAATTGCAACGGTGCGCCATGCAGATCGTCCGTTTTGCCACCAAGGCTGACGCTGATCTGAGCGCCTACTCCGGCCTCGTGCGCTTGCGTGGCAACCTCAGCATCCACCACAAAGGAGAAACAGGCATCAGCACCCAGGCCCGCCGCCAGCATGGCGCGCAGAAGATGGGTACCATCTCCAGGCGCCCCGCCGCCGCAGTTGTCCGAAGTTTCGTGAATGACTACCGGGCCATCTGCTTCCTTCTGCGCTACTGCCACCGCTTCATCCCCATCCAGGCTGACCGGCCGAAAATCCTCACGCGCCTGCCACAACGCCTCAGCAAACGCTGTCGCAGCGGCTTGGGCCTGCACCGCATCGTCGGGATAGTAACTGCTCACGACACTGCAGCCGACATGCGGCACGTCGGTGTAGGGAAAACCGTGACACCAGCTCAGATCGATACATGGGGCCTGCTTTTCCAGTTGCAGCAGGCGCGACAACAACTGCTGACCAATGCCCTCAAACGTCGTGGTGGTCGGCAGTAACATCGGCAGCGTCAGCACCGAACAAGCCCCGCGCGCGCCGCTTGTCGCCATGGCCTGCACCGCAGCGACAGCCTCTGTGGCACGCAGGTGCATATCGATGTGGGGATACTCGTGACAGACAAAAACGGCATTCAACTGATCTGCCATCTGCTGAGTCAGATTGGCGTGCAGGTCAAAGCTGGCGGCAATGGGGAGTTCACCCAGCAGGGTACGCACTGCAGTGGCCAGGTCACCTTCGAGATCATCAATCCCCTCTACCACCCCGGCGCCGTGCAGCAACAGCACACACCCATCCAGATCACCGGCGTCCGCCAGCCCGGCCAGAATGATGGCCTTAAATTCTTCGTAAACATCGCGCCGAATCACTGCTGACGGCTGGGCACTCGCGAACAGGATGGGTACCGCCTCCACACCCAAAGCCGCACACGCATCAACGGCACCACCCAGATCAGATTCCTGACCTGAGGTGCCCAGCATCTCATCACCCTGATAGGTGTAGAAGGACTCCCGCCCGGTCACCCCCTGACAGTAGGTATTCGTTTCGTGGCTGATGCCGGCAATGGCTATGCGCATACTTCTGCTCCGATCTGGTTCATCTCACTTCTGGTCTTCATAAGTCTTCTGTTGCGTCGACTCGCCCAGCGCTATCATCTGACTGATGCAAAGCCGTACCATAGAACAAATTCAACCACGAGCATAACCGCACAACATGAGGGGGAACGATGCCACGCACGCGCATTGATTGGGGCGCCCACTTACCGCACCTGGGCCGCGAAGTGAACCGGCAACAGCTGATCGATTTTGCCCGGCACATAGAAGCCATTGGCTGCCATTCGGGCTGGGTGAGCGATCATGTCTGCTGGCCGAGCGAAATTGAATCTGCTTACCCCTACAGTGCAGATGGCAGTTTTGCACCAAGTCCAGATATGGCCTGGCTTGACCCGATCGGCACTCAGCTGTTTGTCGCTGGTGTCACTGAAACGTTACGGCTGGGCTTCACCGTGTTGATTCTGCCCTACCGCCCCCCTGTCGCCACCGCTAAACAACTGGCTACCCTGGATGTACTGTCTAACGGCCGCTTGATCCTCGGGGTCGGCATCGGGTGGATGGCGGAGGAAGCGGCCATACTAGGGATGCCCTGGGATAATCGCGGGGCGCGGACCAACGAACAGCTGGCGCTGTTTGACGAGTTGTTTACCCAGAAATCACCGACATACAATGGCACCTACTATCAGATACCCGAAGTAGGATTTGAACCCAAGCCGCTACAGAGCCCACTACCCATCTGGGTGGGCGGCGCCAGCGAGGCGGCGTTCCGGCGTGCAGCGCGCTATGGCACGGGCTTCCACGCCGCGTTTCAGCCGCTATCCGAAGTGCTGCATGAGTGGCAGCGTGTCCAACACTACGCTGAAGAATATGGTCGCGATCCAAGTGAGTTAACGCTGTCTTTGCGGGTTTACCTGGACCCCGCCTGTGCCATGGAGGCTGACAAAGCCATTGCCGGGTCCACCACCCAGATGCAGGCCACCGTTGGCGAACTGGAAGCCGCCGGTGTCCAGCATGTACTGCTTGACCCCGTCGCACGCGGCGGGGTCAACGGCAGACTGGAGGCCATTACCCGGTTTATGGAAGACGTGCCTTGACCGCGCGTACGCAGATTGACTTCAGTCCTGACGGGTTTTGTGTTTTTGATAGTTGGCAAACGCGCGTTCCACCATTGGACGGCGTTGCCCTTCCGGTACGCGTAGAGCGTAGTCCGGATCTTTT
>JBCCUW010000153.1:0-8945 GCA_039196385.1 Pseudomonadota bacterium | reverse complement strand
CCAAAGAACAAGCCGCTGCCAGAAGGATTCCACGCGCTGGTCGCCCATCCGGAAAATGCAGACGCGCTGAGTGACGCACTGGCTGAATTTTTTGCCGGGGCTGACGACTATGACGAAATCGGCGAGCTCAGAACTGCCTCCGGCCGGCCCATCTGGGTGCATTCGCGGGGACAGACGCTATACAACAACGGCGAGCCCACCCGCAAGTTAGGGGTGTTTACGGACATCACCCGCCATATCGAGCGCGAGCAGGCGTTGCGCGAAGCCAAAGAGGCGGCAGAAGCTGCCGTGGTGGCACGTACACAGTTTCTGGCCAATATGAGTCACGAGATCCGCACGCCCATGAACGGGGTGATCGGTTTAACGTCGCTGCTGGCCCAGCGGGACCTGGACCCGGAAGATGCCAAACATGTGGAGATTATCCGCAGTTGCGGCGAGTCGCTGCTGAACATCATCAACGACATTCTGGATTTTGCCAAGCTGGACGCCGGCAAGCTGCAGCTGGAGCATATCCCCTTTGACCTGAGCACCCTGGTCAACAGCAGCGCGGATATGATGCGTCAGGCCGCAACAGAGAAGGGATTGAAGCTCACCACCGCTCTGCCACCCATTGGTCATCAGGTGGTGGGTGATCCTGGTCGCTTGCGTCAGGTGCTGATCAATCTGCTGGCCAATGCGGTGAAGTTTACCGACACGGGTCAGGTCGAGGTTTCCGTGGCGCTGGGCGACGCACGCGGGCAGGCTCTGCCAGTGACGTTCGCGGTGCAGGATACCGGGATCGGCATTGAACCCACAGCGCAACAGCATCTGTTCGATGCATTCTCCCAGGCGGATGCCTCAACCACTCGTAAATACGGTGGTACCGGGCTGGGGTTAACCATCTGCCAGGAACTCATCCAACAGATGGGTGGCAGCATCGAAATCGACAGTGAGTTAGGCAAAGGCGCCACGTTCCACTTTACGCTGCTGATGCCGCTCTCGGCCGAGGCGCCGGATGTTCGGACACCGGAGAGGGGCACGGAGCGTACCGAACTACCCGCGCTGAACATCCTCCTGGTCGAAGACAATCCGGTAAATCAACGCGTCGCTTCCGGTCTGCTGAAAAAGCTGGGTTATCAAGCAGAGGTGGCCAGCAACGGCGCAGAGGCTATCGCTGCGGTCCAACAATCCACCTACGACGTGGTGCTGATGGATGTGCAGATGCCGGAGATGGACGGCCTGGAAGCCACCCGGCTCATCCGTCAGATGGATGGCGTCACCCAGCCCAGAATTGTGGCGCTCACCGCCAATGCCATGGCAGAGGATCGCACCCAGTGTTTACAGGCAGGAATGGATGATTTTCTGACCAAGCCGGTGCGCTTCGAAGATCTGCGACAGATGCTCACCAGCTAAGAGCTAAGCCAGGTGCCCCTCAGGAAATCTAATTGATCCGCTGGCTGAGCGGGTTGCTGATGCGATTGCTGCGCTTGCGGTATTTATCCTGCAGACGATAACTCTCTTCCGCCAGCAGGTTATCGCCCAGCTGTTCCGCCGTAGCCGCGCGCAGCGCATAAAACTTGCTGCGCTTTTTGATCTGAATGGCTTCGTTCACCGCTTCCAGCGCTGCTTCGTACGCGTTTTTGGAATACGCCTGTTGTGCCACTGCAAAGTGGTAATACGGGTTACGTCGCTGGTAGCGGCGCGCCAGCTCAGCATAGTGCTGGGCTTCTTCGAGTCGGCCCTGCTGCTCGAGGGATTTGGCCACACCGGCAATAGCGGTTTTGTTGCGCGGCTCCAGCCGCAGCGCTGTGCGGTAAGAGGCTTCAGCCATCTGCGGCTGTTCCATCACGGAGTACAGTACACCCAGGTTATTCCACAGGTCCTGGTTGGCCGGCGCGGTGGTTATGGCGCGCTTCAGATATGCGAACGCATCGGTGAACTCCTGGCGACGCAGGTGCTGAATAGCGATGTTGGCATAAAACAGAGAGACTGCGTGTTCGTCACTGATGCGCCGGCGGCTGGCGTCTTCGTCCATGTCGATGGCGTTAAAGTCCACCGTCATTTCATTGTTGGTGTAACCCGGCATGGTGATCTGCTTAAGCACCACATTGATGTGGTTGTTCTTCACCAGGTAACCGCTTTCCACGTTCCACACCGGGCGGCCGGTCACCAGCTGAAAACTGGCATCCAGCCCCGCTTCCCGGGCCAGGGCGACAAACAGGTTAGTGTAAGACACGCAGTTACCCTTGCGCCGTTCGAAGGTCATGGCGGCCGTATGGGTGGCATCCGCCACATACTGTTCCACGAAGTAGTCGTTATCGAGTAGCTTTTTCATCAGAAAGCGAAAGCGCGAGTAGTGCGTCATGCGCCGGTAAGCAGGTATTGCCGCAAATTCCGCCATTTCCGGGCTGACCCACAGGGGGTCCTCAGGAGGCGCTGCAGCCACGGGTTCGCCGAACAGGGCGGTACCGTCGATCAGGTTAGCGTCGTACTCGATGTTCTTAGGTTGCTGGGTGGCGCAGCCACTGATGACCAATAGGCTGATCAGGACAGCTAGCACTGTCGGCATTGTCTGCACTGCTTGCACAGTCGCCACGTCGCGAAGATAGCGGAGCAACGGCGCGTGCAGTGAACCCAGCGGGTATTTTACCCCTGGCCACCGTATCACGAGCTGGCCGCTGTTCAGTTCCACTTCTGTACCTCTAGATCAGACCTGAAATATATGCCTGCTGGGGCTGCGGCTCAAGTAGAGGCGTGTGAGTAATTGTCGGACAAGATTGTGCGGAAATTGTCGGGTGGGGTGTCCGTTTACTGCGTCAGATTGAACACCCGCAGAAACTCAAAATCTTCATCGTCTGCCGTCACGGTGATGTTCACTTCCAACCTATCGTCGTCCCGGGCATAACGTTCAAACACGCGGAGGTCGCTCGCCTCGGAAATCACCACCAGTTCACGCCCTTCCCAGCCGGCACGCACTTCCCACAGGCCGCGCTGGCGCTCGCCCCAGCTGATGTCGCGATACACACCGGGGCGGTGGCGTACCCCCATGGAATCGCGATTCTGCTCAATCTCCAGGCGTTTGGCGCTGAGCACCTGAAAGTCTTGCCGGATAAAGCTCAGCCCGGAGCCCCCACCCAGCACAAAGTCTGCCGGTATACCCCGGCGGCCGGCCCGCTGCACACGGCGCTGGTCACTTTTGGAGCGGTGGTTACGCAGGTCTGGCACTTCATCAGAAGCGCCCATGTCCAGTTGCCAGGCGCCGCTGAGATCTACCCCGATGGGATTCACTTCTTCCAGTTCGATGCTGGAGCAGCCGCTCACGCCGAGCAACAGCGCGACGATGAGTGCGAGCTTCGCGCGCAGCCAGCTCTGACTCATATCGTCCACTAGCGTGGATCCCGAATCGTGCAGGTACCCTGGGCCAAAGCACAAACGCGGCCTTCATTTTCCAGCGTGATGCGCACCACGGCCTGGGTACGGGTCATGTTGAGAATCTCCGCTTCCGCGGTCACCTTGCCTTTGCTGACCGGGGCAGTGAGATTAATTTTGAATTCCGTGGTTGCCGCCCACTGCCCTTTCTGCATGGCCGGGTAACACACGCAACCCAGCATATGGTCGCAGAAAGCAGAGAGCACACCACCGTGCATGTTGCCGAAGGCAGTGATCAGCTCTTCCCGCACCTCCATTTCCGCCGCCATGGTGCCGGGCCCCGCATCGGTGATGGTAAAGCCAAGAAACTCCACAATGCCGCCCTGGCCGGTGGCCGGACCTTTGAACCGCTCTGCAACTTTTTCGTTAAATTGAATCTCCGCCAAAACCGGCTCCTCGTGTCTCTCTTTTTTTTCGCTCGCCCCGGGCTCAATGTTCGGGCAACAGGCAGGAATGAATAGAGCTGTCGCCCTCAATCTCCCGCGCCAGGGTCTGTATGGCCAGCTCCGCCTGGGGCAGCTGAAAATTATGCGTATGCATCTGCATTAAATCCACACGGCCGCTTTCAATGAGTTTGATGGCGGCCTGGTACCCCTTGGAGGTAACGCCGATGGCGCCCATGATCTGAATTTCTTTGGTCACCACAAAGTCGGAGACGAAGTTGTCGACGGGTTTAAAGCCTTTCATGCCGGCCAGCACAATGCGTCCACCCATGCGCACCATGCGCAAGGCATCCAGCACCGGCTGAGTAGCGTAAGCGCTCACGTCCACGACCACATCCGCACCCCGGCCCTGGGTGATGTTCTTGACCCGTTCCACGGCGTTTTCGTTGTCGACATCAATGCAGTGATCAGCGCCCAACTGTTTGGCCACCGCCAGTTTGTCTGCATCTGCAGCCAGCCCCGTCACAATGATGGTACCGGCGCCGACTTCGCGGCAGGCCACGACACTGGCCAGGCCCCTTTGGCCCGGGCCAAGAATTACGACGGTATCGCCAGGCTGGGTGTTGGGCATATCCACCGCCCACCGAAAGCCCGCGCCCAGCGGGTTGAACATCACTGCCAGTTCCGGCGCCAGGTCTGCTTGCACTTTATGCACCACAGAGTTGGGGTGCAGGTACATGTACTGGGCATAACCGCCCCACAATCCAGGCCATTCACTTAAGGGGATGTAGGAATAAATTTTACGGCTGTCGCACAGATGGTAGCTGCCGCCCAGGCAAGGGTCGCAATGGCGGCAGGACAGCATGGTTTCCACAGCTACCCGGTCGCCAACGTCTACACCCCAACGCTGGGCGGCGCGATCACCAATTTTGGCGATGGTGCCCAACGGCTCATGTCCGGGGATCACCGGCATCGGTGTGCGCAGTAGTTCTTCGTATTGCTCGTAATCGCTGCCGCAGATGCCGCAGGCTTCCAGCTTGAGGATGGCGGCATCATCGCTGATATCTGGAATGGCAATGTCCATGGGCGTGAGTTCGCGCTTGGCGGTCTGCACCATGGCGAAAGACGTCGCGGGTAGCACCTGGCTCATTTCAGAAACGCTTGCTGACCCTGCAGCGCGGTGGTGGTGTCGTCCACCAGTTGTTGCATGATCTGCGCCACCGGCCGGACTTCGTTGAAGTAACCCACGCTCTGCCCGGCGCCGGAGTGAATCAGCGGTTCAATATCGTGCTCTTCAATGGCGCCCAGCAGATCTCCCACCAGCACATCCTGATACGGCATTTTCAGCGGCTCAGGCGCGCCTTCTGCTTCCCAGGCCTGGCTCCAGCCGGTACGTATCTGGCGGAAGGTTTTGCCACTTTCAGAACGGGTGATGACGGTATCGCCGCTGCCAGCGGCGATCAGCTTCTGTGTGTTCACCGGGTGCATATGGCCCTGATGTTCTTCCGACAATAGCCAGGCGGTACCCAGCCATACCCCCTGGGCACCCATGGCCAGCGCTGCTGCAATATGCCGGCCGGTAGCTACCCCACCTGCCGCCAGCACTGGGACGTCCCCGGCGGCGTCCACGATCTGAGGCACCAGCGAATAGGTGCCAATGGGACCAGTGTGCGCGCCCGCGTCGTAACCCTGGGCCACCAGAAAATCCACGCCCGCACGCACCGAGCGCTCCACATGATGCGGGCTGCCGATTAAAGCCAGCGTGGTTTTGCCGCCGCGTTTGGCTTCTGCCACAGCGTCTGGCGGTGCGCCAATGCCACAGGCAAACATGTCCACATCCGAATCCAGCACCGCGCGCAGCTGGGCGTCTTCAATTTCTTTGCTGCGGATAAAGCGCGTGCGCATGCCGGGTGCACTGGCAGGCGGCACCGCAAACTGATCAATCAGGCCGTTAACAAAATCTTTGTGTTCCTGGGGAATCTCCGCTTCGATGGCTTCCCGGGAATTATGTTCGGGCATGCCGGGCGGCAACACCAGATCAACGCCAAAGGGTTTGTCGCCGACCAGACTGCGAATCTGTGCGAGTTCTGCCGCGATCTCTTCGGGAAATCGCCGGGTGGCGCCGTACACGCCAAAGCCGCCCGCCAGCGAAATAGCCGCCACCGTCGCCACGTCATGGGCAAAGCCAAAAATGGGGTATTGAATATTCAGGCGGTCACAGAGCGGCGTCCATAACTGCGCCATAATCAGCTGGTTTCCGTCTTGCGTGTTGCCTTCCGAGCGGTGGCAATCTCAGTAATGGTGGCCGTGCGGCCTGGTTGTCGGTCGCGCTTCTCTTGGCGCTTCGCTTGATCCCTGAGTTGGCGCTGGTGTTGACTAGGGTGCTGGTGCGCAGCCGCCTGTCCTGGATGTAATGGCTGCTGGCGCAGGTTATCCAGCTCTACGGCATATACGTCAGCTCGCGCAGCCGCGTCCGCGGCCAGTTCAGCGTCGTCCGGTGCAACCGGCGATTCTGCAGGCATCTGCGTGACCACCAGACTCTCCGGGGGTTCATCCAGGGTCTCATCGTCATCCATGATCACCGTGGTTTCCGGCGCACGGATTTGGTTCAGCGCGGTATCGATCACTTCAAATGGATTCAGCGAGCGCAAGCGAGGATGGTGGCGGGCCACTTCCAGATAAAAATCTTTGTAGGTCTGGCATGGGATCACGTCAAACACGGGGTCGTATCCCCCGGATTGCACTTGCAGAGAATTATGCCCATATTGCTCGGGCCATAACCTGCACCAATCGCGCCACAGGCGCAATATTGTGATCTCCTGTTGCCGATTCACGGCGTCCCCCAGTTCAAAAACTACCGGCGCCTGATCTTTTTATCGTGATATTTAAGCGCGCCGGCCTCCGACTATAGCAAAAACCTCCCGGCCACAATAGATAGACCATTGATGGCGCTTAGCCAGGAAAATCCGCCGTCGAGGTGAAAATTTGCCGTCTACACTCAAGTAGATGGTCATTTTCAGTACATTTCGTAAGCACAACATTGCAACGGGCACAAATCACCCTACCAGCAATCAATCAGTTGCATTTAAGACCCGCAATACGGGATTGGTTGCCGCATGGCGTTACCTCCTGCCTGCCCTCCTGGGCATCGGATTAGCTGCGATGTTACAGATTGGCAACTCATCGGTTGCATCTGAATCCATTTTGCCGCCCGATAGCGGTTTGCCGCTGGAATTTGACCCTTCAGTACGAACACTGGCCGCTGTGGACACCGGTGCCGGGCATCTGGAACAAGATCCAGCGGGCGATCTGCAAAACGATCTGAAATCCGCATTCAAAACGACAGACGCTTTCAATTCGAACGACAAATCCCCCAACGGATTTGACGAGGTTCAGCCGCGGGATTTTGATGCAGACCAACCCTACCAGACCACATCTTTCGGATTGGCGGACATCACCGCCCTGCTGCAGAACGGCCATGCAGAGATAGCGCTGCCTAATGGTCGCCATGTTGCTCTGACCAAAGAGAGTGCCTGGCAACAGCAAGACATGCACAGGGTGCGTTTTCTGGCCGACGGACTGGTGGGCACAATCACGGTCAGCACCCGCGATCAGGACCAACAGTTTTTTGCCACCATCGCCACCCGGGATGATGTTTTTCGTCTGCAGGGGCGGCTTGAGCAGGACACCCGCATTTTTTCCCATCGCCTGCTGGCGCAACGTACGTCACCCCACATTGAGGATTTTCGGCATGTTCCGCATCCGTCGCACCACCGCCATGATGCCACGTCGACCCTCTAAGCGTTGGTCGCCCCTGTGGCTGGCGCCGGTGTTCCTGCTGGCTGCTTGTGGTGGCGGCGGTGGTGGCAGCGGCGGCGGTGGAAGCGAAGGTAATGGAAACAACACCAACGTACAGAACACCGGAACTAACACCGGCTCTAACACCGGTAACACCAGCACCGGCAACACGAGCAACCCCCCTGAGCCGCTACCCCCCGCTCCGGCCGCGCCGGTTGAGATTAAACTGCTGGCGCTGTACAGCCCGGGTGTGGCGGATCAGTTCAGCGATCCGGTTTTACGCATACAGCACATCACCAATGTGGCCAACGATGTGGTGGACAACAGCGGCGGCGATTTTCAGTTCAGCCTGGTCGCCACCCATGTCGTGGAATATCCCGACGATTTGCCTGTGGATCAGGCACTGGACGATGTGACTTACAACCACCACCCGGCTTTTGCGTCGGTACCAGCGTTACGCGACAGTTATCAGGCAGACGTGGTGGTGCTGGTGCGGCCTTATGCGAACGACGGGCGCTGCGGGCTGGCCTGGATCGGGGGGTATCAGCAGAACGGCAACTTTTCCAATCCGGCCGAGGCAGATTTTGCCTTTTCTGTAGTTGGCAGCAACTGCTCGGACTACACGCTGCTGCACGAGCTGGGCCACAACCTGGGCCTCGCCCACTCCCGGCGAGAGAGTCCTGACGGCGGTACGTATCCTTATGCCGTGGGCCACGGCGAAGACAACAAGTTTGTCACCATTATGGCCTCCACCGGCGAATACAACGCACCGCGTCTACCCCTGCTGTCGTCTCCCGCAATCCAATGCGACGGCAGCCCCTGCGGCATCGACTACCAGCAACCAAACGGCGCGGATGCGGTGCAGGCGCTGTCAGTCACGGCCCGGCAGGTGGCAGGGTATCGTTGAACGGATTCAGTTGTCGCTGTTAGGCCGTTTGAGAGGAACCACCGGGCTGGGCTGGCTGCCCTGCTCCGGCGTCGAGGTGTTTTCCGGTGGCCGGGGATGTGACAGGTCGCCCAGCTGTGCTTCCAGGCCGGCGCCTTCCACCAGGCCTTCAATAAAAGTCTTCACCGCATCGTAATCAAAGGTATCGCAGGCCTGTTCCAGAGTGTTCAGCGCGCCACGCAGTTCCTGCCAGGGTAAAAATCCTTCTTCTGCACGCATGATCTTACGGTGGTCGGTACCAATCACATCACCACCCACCAGCAATTCTTCGTGGAGTTTTTCACCGGGTTTCAGGCCGGTGTATTTCACCTCAATCTCCCCGTCCGGGTGCAGCTCGTCTTTCACAGTAAAACCTTTCAGGCGGATCATGCGATGCGCCAGATCGAGAATCTTTACTGGCTGACCCATAT
>JBCCUW010000152.1:0-8981 GCA_039196385.1 Pseudomonadota bacterium | reverse complement strand
GTATGTGTCTGGTAATCGCGACGAAGACGCCATTGATAACCCTGATCAGTTTATTATCGATCGTGCTCGTCCCCGCCATCACCTGTCTTTTGGGTTTGGTATCCACCGTTGCATGGGTAATCGTCTTGCTGAAATGCAGCTGCGCGTGCTGTGGGAAGAAATTATGCAGCGCTTCGATTTTGTCGAAGTGGTGGGCCCGGCCCAGCGCACACCCTCGGTCTTTGTGAAGGGTTTTACTGAGTTGCCTGTGCGCGTGCACCCCAAATAATCAGTTGGCAGGTATGCTCTTGCGGGGTATCCCCAACGAAGACACGCTGGACGCTGCCTGGATGACTGAGATCCTGCAGCGTGCCGGTGTCGCGGCTGAAGTTGTCGGCATGACCCGCGCGCGCATCGGCACCGGCCAGATTGGTAAATGTATTCGTTACCAACTTGAATACGCGGTGGGTGGTGATACGGCAGCCCCCGCGTCGGTAATCGTTAAATACCCTTCAGATGACGAAACCAGTCGTACCACCGGAGTGTTGCTGCAGAACTTTTTGAAGGAAGTTCGTTTTTATCAGGAATTGCAGGCGCGGTTGGCCATTCGCACACCACGCTGCTTCTACGCTGAAATCAAAGAGGCCGGTCCGGAATTTGCCGTGGTTATGGAAGACCTCGCGCCGGCCCGGCAGGGGGACCAGCTGCTGGGTTGTGACGCGGGTGTTGCCCATGCTGCAGTGATGGAACTGGTGGGCCTGCATGCGCCGGGCTGGTGTGATACCTCTCTGCGCGACAAGGCCTGGTTGTTCAACGCAGATGTGGCGTCATCGGATGCGCTTCGGGATATGTATCGTGCGCAGTTACCCGGCTTCATTGCGCGTTATGGGGAGGCGCTTGCGGAGGATGAACAACAGATCTTCCAACGCCTGGGTGAAGTTGACCATGCGCCACTGTTCGCCCCAACGCCGGAGGTGTTCAGTCTGGTGCATGTGGACTACCGTCTCGATAATCTGATGATCCACCCCGTCGACTCCGGTTATGAGATTACGGTTGTGGATTGGCAGAGCATCACTCTGGGCGCGCCGTTAAACGATGTGGCGTACTTTCTTGGCGCGGGGCTGCTATCCGATGAACGTCTGCGCGTTGAGGAGCAGATTGTGCTTGACTACTATCAGGGTTTGCTCGCAGAAGGCGTGAGTAATTTTTCCTGGGACGACTGCTGGACGGGTTACCGGCGCGGTGCATTTGCCGGATTTGGTGTCACCGTGGTGGCGTCCATGTTGGTACAGCAGACTGAACGGGGTGATCAGATGTTCACCACCATGGCCCGGCGCCATGCGCGCCAGGCTCTGGACCTGCAGGCTGACGAGTTTTTATTCTGACTCGGGCAAGCTGATCTCAGCGCCCTTGACGTAACCCTTAGGCTGCGCGCCGGATGATGCGGGGTTGGTGCTGTAGATTTCCAGGTTGGCTGCCTGGCCAGTTTTCAAGCTCACGGCCGGGCCGGCTTGCAACCACATGCCGCGCACATCAAAACCGATCGAGTCATTGGGCACTTCAACTTCACCGCGTTTGCCCCAGGCGACCAGCTGGCCGTTGGTGATGACGACCACCGCGTCTGCAACAGGCGGCTCGGCCAGCAGCGTACCGCCTGACAGAATTTGGGTAGACGAAGTGGGCGGCGGTGGTGGGGCATCTGTAAAACCCGGTGGCAAGGCAGCCGCGGCGGTGTCAGAGACCGGCGTGTTGGCGTCAGCTGATGGTGTTGACTCACCACAAGCGCTCAACAGCAGCACTATCGTGAGTGCGGTTGGCAGGACAGTTGCGTGGTTGCGCGGTGTGGTGTACGAGAAGGTTTTAGACACGTTGGCTTTCCTGATCTTGGCTTTCGGTGGCTTCCAGCAAATGGCTTTGAACTTGCCAGAGCCTGGTGCGGGTAGCAAGGTAAACGAGAACGATGAGCATGCCAACCACCGGCAACCAGACGGCGTTGCGCACGCCGACCCAGTCCGTGACTACGCCCAGGGAGAAACTGCCGATCGGCATGCCACCCATCAGTCCCAGTGAATAAACTGACATGACCCGGGCGCGGTGAGTGGCCAGCGCCGCCTCCTGCACAATCGTGCGCGACATTGTCATACCGACACCGCCGCAGCATCCCCACAGGAAGATGACACAATAGAACAGCCATTGCGGCAGTTCCCACAGCAGGAGTGACAGCACCAGCGCACTGACCGCACCACCCACCAGCAGGGCACGCCCCGGCCGGGCCACCCGACCAATGCGCGTAAGCACAAATGTGACCACCACGGTACCCAGCATGTTCGCTGCGAAGGTTCCCGCCATGGCCACAGAGCCACCGCCATAGAGATCTCTCACCATCAGCGGCAGCAGGACCATATAGGCGCCGGCAAAGAAGATACCCACCGAGAAAGTCTGGCCAATGGCGGGCCGAATCGCATCGTTCCGCCACGCCAGGCGAAGTCCGTCAGCAATGGCGATGAGTGGGGACTCTCGCTGGGACTGTTGGGATATAGGCATTGTTGGCAGAGCTGGAATGCGTGCGGTCGCTGCGGCGGCACCCAGCATGAATGTCGACATGACCAGGAGTAATGGCACCGGCCCAACCACGTCCGCCAGCGAGCCCAAACCAAAACCAACAATCTGCACCCCAAACTGGACACCAATGGTCAGCGTCACAACACGTTGAATATCAATACCGGCAACCCGGTTGAGCAGGGCGTCCCGGGTGGGCTGCACGAAAGCAGCAAATGTGCCGCCGACCAGCGCCCAGCAGAACAGAATCGTATAGTTGAACCAGCCTGCCTGGAATATGTAGGTAATCACCAGTGGCGGGAACGCCATCATGGCGTTCAGGGTGATGAGTAGTCGGCGCTGATCAAGCCGATCTCCCAGCCAACCGCCCCACAGAATAAACAGCAGCATGGGCAGTTGGGAGGCCATTTGCGCCAGGCCTACGCGGGTTGGTGACTCCTGCAAGACCACGGCAACCAGCCAGGGATATAGGACAATCTGAATCCCGCCCGGGATCAGAAATAGGCCCGTGCCGGTAAGGTACCAGCGTAACGCCTCAGGCACTTTCGAACCGTCGTAGACAATCGGGCGCTGCATCAGTGCCCGTAACCTGTGCGCAAAAAGTTGAGGATGGTTTCATAGTCAGGTCCTCAGCTTACCACAGGCGTTGCTGGTGCTTTGTTGGCCAACGGACGCTCGTCGACCCGTGGACTTTTGTTGACCGGTGGAGAGGGACCCACTACATTGCCGTGCAGCAAGCTGCAGCAGCGGAGAGGATAAAGTATGCACAACCTTCGGGTGGTTGAGAGGGTGACGTGGGGCGTTAAACGGCGCCAATTGTGGCATGTCGGCGTTGTATTTTGTTTGCTGTGTTCCGCCTTGTTTGGTGTGCAGATCAGCCTCGCCCAGGAACCCCAGCTGGGTCGCACGATGGCCTGGAGTGCTTACAATCTGGGGACCACCGGCTATAACCAGGCTGTGGCAATCGGCAAAGCCTTGAAAGACAACTACGGGGTCAATTTACGCGTGGTGCCGGGCAAGAATGACGTCTCGCGTTTGCTGCCGCTGGTCAAGGGCAGGGTGCAGTTTTCGGCCAACGGGATGGCCACGTATTTTGCCCAGGAGGGGGTGTTTCAGTTTGCCGGCAAGCGTTGGGGACCACTGCCCCTGCGCCTCGTCATGATGTCTTATGGAGACAGCAACCAGGCGTTGGGTGTCGCGGCTGACATTGGTGTGCAGACCTACGCGGATCTGCGTGGTAAACGCGTGCCCTACGTACGCGGTGCGCCCGCGCTGAATGTTCCGACAGAAGCATTTCTGGCCTGCGGTGGACTGACTTGGGATGATGTGATCCGCGTCGACTTTCCCGGTTATAACGCTATGTGGACCGGCATTGTGAATGGCCAGGTGGATGCCGCGTATGCGAACACCGTGTCTGGCCCAACGCGTAAGCTGGAAGCTTCACCAAGGGGTATATTCTGGCCGCCGGCGCCACACGCGGATCAGGATTGCTGGACGCGGATGGCAGAGATTGTCCCGATTATGATCCCGCATAACGCCACCCGTGGAGCTGGTATATCCGTTGACAAGCCGCATGAGGGCGCCACCTATCCATATCCTCTGCTGATTGCCCTGGCGGCGCAGGACGAACAACTGGTACACGATCTGGCGCTGGCGATTCATCGCCATTTTGATGAGTACAAAGATGCAGACCCCGGTGCCATTGGCTGGGCGCTTGATCGACAGGTCTTCAATTGGACAGTGCCCTATCATGATGGTGCCGTACGCTATCTGAAATCTGTGGGTGTGTGGAGCGAGGCGGATGATGCGCATAATGCGCGCTTGATCGAGCGGCAGGACGTTCTAGCCCGAACCTGGCGCAACCATATCGCGGATGCACCAGATGAGGAGAACTTTGTGGCGACCTGGTATGCCCGGCGTGCGGCCGCACTGCGTGCCGCTGGATTTGATCCGGTCTGGACCCGGCCGGAAGCTGGCTGAGCCCTTTGTCTGACCAGCCTGCATTTGTTCGCCCGACGGTGGCGACACTGGCGCTGCTGGCGCTGGTGCTGGCCATGGATACACTTCGTCTGTTTGGTGACACGCAGTGGCTCGGGTCCGTGATACGTATAGAAACACAATATTTCTATGCGTTGCTGGCTTTGTTACTGCCCAGTGCGTACCACCTCTACCCCCGACGCTGGTGGATTGACTGGCCGTGTTCACTGGCCACGTTTGTGTTGCTTGGGGTGTTGTTCTATACCGCGGAGCAGGCGTTGGACGAAGCCTGGGAATTTGGCGCGCCCACCTGGGCAGTCTACGTCGCCTTAGCCCTGTGGCTGCTGCTGATCGAAGCACTACGCCGGGCGGCAGGTCTGGCACTGTGCATCATCGCCGGGTTTTTCTCGCTATTGCCGCTGATTACTGAATACATGCCGGGACCGCTGAATGGGCTCGCAGCGACCTGGCAGGACACCGCGGCGTACCACTTGCTGTCCATTGAAAGTGTATTCGGATTGCCGTTCCGCGCCTTTGCTGATCTGGTGATCGGATTTGTCGTGTTTGGCGTGGTTCTGCAACATACCGGAGGTGGACAGTTTTTTCTGAACCTGGCGTTCGCCTTGTTGGGCCGGCAACGGGGTGGGCCTGCCAAGGTGGCTATCGTTTCCAGCGGACTGATGGGTTCCATGAGCGGTAGTGTGGTGACCAATGTGCTGACCACCGGACAACTCACCATACCGGCAATGAAGCGTGCCGGAATGGCTGGCCACGTGGCCGGTGGGGTAGAGGCGTGTGCGTCCACCGGCGGCGTGCTTTTGCCACCCATCATGGGTTCAACGGCGTTCGTTATGGCAACCCTGTTAGAAGTCCCTTATGTGGAAGTGGCTACGGCTGCAGCTTTGCCGGCCCTGCTGTACTTTTTCAGCCTGTATCTGCAGATTGACGCTTATGCAGGTAGAGAAAAACTGGCTGGACTCGCCAGTGAAGACATACCCGGCGTGCGCCAGACCCTGGCGGAAGGTTGGTTTTATGTAGCGGCGTTTGCGCTGCTGGTGTTTCTCCTGATTTTTCTGCAGCGCGAAGCCATTGCCCCGTACTATGCCACCGCCGCCTTGCTGGTGCTGAATCAGTTATCTCCCCGGTACCGGCTGGATTTCAGCCAATTTGTGGAACTGGCGTACAATGTTGGACGCCTGTTGATTGAACTGGTGGTGATACTGGCCGGGGTGGGTCTGATCGTCGGTGCACTCTCGCTGACCGGCTTAAGCGGGACGTTAGTAAACGATCTGCTGAGCATGGCCGGTGACAGCCTGGCGTTGTTGCTGTTGATGGGCGCGCTGACCAGCTTTGTGCTGGGTATCGGGATGACGGTCACCGCCGCCTACATTTTTCTGGCCATTGTGCTGGCGCCGGCGCTGGTCGGCCAGCAGTTGCCGCCCTTGAGTGCACATCTGTTTATCCTCTACTGGGCCATGCTTAGTTATATCACCCCGCCAGTTGCGCTGGGTGCGTTTGCCGCATCTTCCATTGCCCAGTCCAGCCCATTGCGTACAGGGTTTGCGGCCATGTCGCTGGGCAGTGTGATTTATGTCATCCCCTTTGTTTTTGGGTTGGACCCCAGCTTCATTTTGGAGGGCAGCGGTTTCGCGGCAGTGCAGGCCGTTGCGGAAGCGCTGCTTGGGGTCTGGTTAATGGCGGGCGCGGTCCAAGGTTACTTGCCCGGATTTGGCTTGTTGTCCAATGTGGCCTGTCGGCTGTCATTGGGGTTGGGCGGACTGGGCGTGGCTTTGCCGGGATTGAGTGTTTTGTCCACCTCAGCGCCGGGTAACCTGATACAACTGACGGTAGCGCTTCTGCTGGCAGGCCTGGGCCTGGTCCTGGCTTGGCCTAAACGGGCCTCGCTGGGCCCGAACGGACCCACTGACCCTTAAGCGTGGTGTGACTCGACACTAGTCCGATCCGGGCCGAGGGGTGACGATGGGAAATCGACGCGGAAAACGATCAAACATGCCGCTTAGATTGGCCAGTGCGCCTAAGTCGCCGTCCACCTCTACGGCCCCGCTGCCCAACAGATCCTGCGCTGAGGCGAGGCCCAGCATCATGCGCTTAAAATCCAGGCTGGAGGTGCGCACTGTGAGTGTAGGCTGGTCACTGCGCGTCCCGGGAAAGGCGTGCAGCACACAATTGCTCAAACTCAATAACCATGGCGTTTCTGGTGTGTCTGATAGCTCGATATTCATGTTTAACTGGACCCCCTCAGCCGCTTTGGGCAGCAGACGGACCGCGAGCAACTGAAACAGATTATGCAGGGGCATACCGCGCGCAATTCCTTCGCTGGCCCGAAAATCGCTGCCGCTTGGCAGGCCTTCCCGCAACTCCAGGGCGCCGCACAGGTAAAAATTGCGCCAGGGTGCAGATTCCGCCTGGTAACCGAGCTGTTCGAGGGTATCAGCCAGCAGGGCGCGCGCGTCCACATGTTCCGGATCTGCCATCATTACGTGATTCAGCACCTGGGCCACCCAACGATAGTCACCTTCTGCGAAACTGGCCTGGGCTTTACGCACCACCTCGTCAGCTCCGCCCATATACTCCACGTAGCGTTGTCCTGTATCTGCAGGTGGGCGCTCGTGTAAGGTTGCAGGATTGCCATCGAAGTAACCGAGATATTTCACGTAAACCGCCCGGCAATTATGGTGCAGGCTCCCATAGTAGCCGCGGTTATAGAATTCGTTGTTCAAACTGGCGGGCAGGCTGACTTGCTCAGCAATTTCTTCTTTGGTGTAGCCGTGATTGGCCAGGCGCAGCGTCTGGTCGTGAATGAACTTGTAGAGATCGCGCTGTTTTTGCAGATATTCCACAGCTTCCTTCTGGCCCCAGATTGGCCAGTGGTGTGAGGCAAATTGAATGTCCAGGCGGGTGCCAAACAATTCAATACTCTCACTAATCTGCTGGGACCAGGCCAGCGCGTCACGAACCTGTGCACCGCGCGGCGTATACACGTTGTGCAGATGGTGTGACGTGATTTCCGACATGCACAGGGCTTTGTGCTGAGGCAGGTAAAAAACAAATTCAGCTGGCGCTTCGGTGCCAGGGGTCATCTGGAATTCGAATTCCACACCATCAATCGTGCGCTTTTCACCAGTCTCACGGATGAGATCGGTGGGCACAACAAAACCCGTTGTGCCCATGGACAGTGCCGCCCCCAGCCCGGTGGTGACAAAGGCTTGTGGTCCCGGTTTGAGGAGGTTGCCGTACATGTAGGTTGCACGTCGGTTCATCACGTTGCCGGCCAGGACATTTTCGCTCAGTGATTCCTGTACAAAGTGGTCCGGGGCGATCACGGGTACGCGCCCTGAAGTGGCGTCCTCATGGCTCATGACACCCAGCACGCCGGCAAAGTGATCAGCGTGGCTGTGGGTATGAATAACGCCTGTTACCGGGCGCTCACCCAGATGCTCATTCGCCAGCGCCAGGGCGGCCCGGGAAGATTCAGAGGAGGTTAACGGATCAACAATTACCCAGCCTCGATCGCCCTGGATCAGGGTCATGTTGGCGATGTCGAATGAACGAACCTGATAGATGCCGGGACACACCTCAAACAGACCATGGTATTGTGCGTTCAGTTGCGCCTGGCGCCAAAGGCTGGGATTAACAGTGTCCGGGGCAGCGTCGGCCAGAAACTCGAACTGACTCAAATCGTAGGTCACCTGACCGTTCTCGCGCGTCAGCGTCAACGGTTCCAGGCTGGCGATAAAACCCCGTTGGGCGTCAGCAAAGCTGCGCTGATCACCAAAGGGCAGGCTTTGCTTGACCTGTTCGTTCGCAGCGCGTGTGTGTTGGGTTGCCGGTTTAGCCTCGCGCAATGCTTCCGGTAAAGGTGAATAGTCCATCGGTTTCCCCTCTTGTTTACTCTTGCTTAATTGTCTGTTTGATGGTCTGTCAGGCTTCCGTCTGAGCCTGGGTTGTTTTCATGGTATCCCAGTATTTACTGGCTGCTGCTTTGACCTTGGGTGCCAGGAGTATGGCTGAGGTCATGGTTGGAATCGCCATCAGGGCAAAACTACCATCGATAATGCTCACGGCGGCCTGGATGGGCAGCACTGCGGCCAGCAGGATGAAAGCCACATATACCGTGCGATAGTGGTTCTGCCGGTGTGCGCCAAAGATAAAGCTGGCACACTGGCAACCATAAAACGAATACGTGAATATCGTGGTGGTAGCAAAACTCAAAACGCAGAAGAAGATAATGACAGTACCTGGCACGCCTAACAGTTGAGTAAAGGCACCGGCAGTAAGCGTAACCCCCTCTGTACTGCTGGTTTGCCAGACACCTGACACTAGAATCAGCAGGGCAGTGGCGGTACAGATGAGCAGTGTATCCACAACAGGACCGAGCATGGCAACCAGACCCTCGCGAATGGGCTCCCGGGTGATGGCAGCGCCATGGGCCAGCGATTCTGTAC
>JBCCUW010000151.1:0-9042 GCA_039196385.1 Pseudomonadota bacterium | reverse complement strand
CCGATTCAGCAGGTCGCTATAAGGAAGGCGGGATATGTGTTTACAACTTGAGCATTCCAGCCCGACAGCTGGGTCAATGCCAATGTAGTCCATGACGGGGTGTGTCCTTATCTCCAGTCCAGGTGCGCTATTCTAAATAAGCCTAGACCTTCTCGTCCGATCCACAATACAAATTCGTGAATTGGCGCACATCGAAGCCTCGATAAAATCAGAATCGGTCACGCTTCTGCGCGCAGTTCGTTGCGGAACTGCGGTGCGGCGACGTTGATTAGGGCCTCGGCACGTTGTGGCGCCGGCAGGTACTTGAGGTGCGCAATGCCGTATTCGGTCACCACAACATCCACGTCCGTGCGCAAGGCGGTGACCATATCTACCCTTCTGACAATCCGCGACACGCTACCACCGCGGGCGGTGGCATGCATGGCAACAATAGAGCGGCCACCCGGAGACGCTTTGGCGCCGCGCATGAAGTCCACGGATCCGCCAGTGCCCGAGATCTGGCGACCACCAGCGACTTCAGCATTGACCTGACCAGACAGGTCAATTTCCACAGCGGAATTGACCGACACAAAATTAGATAATTGACGAATCACTGTGACCTCATGCGTGTGATCCGCGCCGCGAAAGACAACCTCAGGGGTGTCTGCCAGCCAGTCATACAACACCTTGCTGCCTAACGCCATGCCCGTGACATGCAAGCCCCTATCGATGGCTTTCTGCGTGCCTGTAACGTTGCCGTTGCGAATCAGCGCCATACCGCCGTCATCAATCAATCCGCCATGCAAGCCCAGGTCATTTTTGCTCTCCAGCTGCTTGAGAATGGCTGCAGGTATTGCGCCGATGCCGGTCTGGATGCAGTCACCATCGCTGACCAAGCTGGCCACATGCGCGCCGATCTGCGCGGCCACCGCGTCAATGTCGGGCGTGCCAAACTCTGTCAGGGTCCGCTCAGATTCATAAACGAAGTCAAGCCGCTCGGGGCTGATCAGGGGACAACCTGCCGGCGCCACCAGGCTGCGGTTCAACTCGGCGATAACCACCCGTGCGCGGCTCAGCACCGCGTCTATAAAGTCCACGTTCGGGCCCAGGCGCAGCTGGCCATGGCGGTCATACGCTACCTGTATCAGCGCTACTTCAGCAGTGTCTGCAAGATAGTCATACACGGTGCGCATGTGCATGGGCAGGAAATGCAGCCGGCTGGGGGTGGCGTCGCGCAAAGCCGGGGTCATGAAAAAGGTCGTCAGCGTGGCCTGCTCGTGCCAGCGAGTAAAGTCGAACTGATTCAGTCCCGCAATGGGAAACTGGATGAACTGCAGCGCCTCAGGCAGCCATTGCTGCGGCTCACTTTGCACAATGGCATGCAGCAAACCGGAAGGCTCGTTGCAGCTGCCGCCCACAAAAATTTTCTGCCCCGGCTTTATCAGCGCCGCGATCTCACGTACATCTGCTGTGTTTTTCAAAGGCTAATGCTCAACTGTTACTTACCCGAGCGGCTGGCAAGAATCGTCAGGTACGCGTACGCACCCACGTAAAATGCTGCGGGAAACCACAGCGGCCACAAAGTAATGACCGTATTTTCACCCAACCCGATATCCGCAACCACATGCCGGTACCAGAGGAACCCACACATTAATAACACGCCACTGGTAAAGGCCATGGTCATTCCCTGCCGCGTGGAGAAGATACAGCTGACCACGCCGCCAGCCAGACCACCGGCCCAGACGGGCAGCAGCGCGCCCAGTAAACTGTCCGGCACGCGCAGGGTCAACACCAGGACAAACCACACCAGTACCGCGACACCCATACAGATCATGGTGCGCAGCGTTGCAAGAACCGCCATAGGATCTCCCATCCGATTAGCGACATTATGACACAGCCATCCGCGCGTATTAGCCACAGTGATGATCAACAAATTGACCTTACAAGCAGTCACGAATCTGCTGTAATCGAGCCCATGTTCCAGACATCCTCAATGCAACCGCACGCTTTTCACTCGACCCTGGCGCAATGGTTCGCGGATCACTTCACCGAACCCACAGAAGTGCAGTTGGCCGCATGGCCGGTGATCGCCCAGGGCCAGCACTGTCTGATCACAGCCCCAACCGGCAGCGGCAAAACACTGACCGCGTTCATGTGGGCACTCAGCCAGCTTGCCGAATCCGCAGGCCAATCCGGGCGCACCCGGGTGTTGTACATTTCTCCACTGAAGGCCCTTAACAACGACATCCAGCGCAACCTTTACGAGCCTTTACAGGACCTGAAGAACCACTACGGCTATCCTGAAGTGACTGTCCAGACCCGCTCGGGTGACACCAGCCAATCAGCCCGCCAGCAGATGTTGCGGCGACCGCCGGATATCCTGATTACCACGCCCGAGAGTCTGTCGCTTTTGTTAACCACGCAGAAAGGCCGCCAGGCCCTGGCCCATGTGGAAACGCTGATCATGGATGAGATCCACTCTATCGTGGATAACCGTCGCGGCGTGCAGTTGATGACTAATATTGAACGTCTGGCGGACATTGCTGGAGAATTTCAGCGCATTGCTCTGTCAGCCACGGTGGCGCCGCTGGAGGCTGTGGCAGAGTACATGGCCGGACGGACCGCCGACGGCCAACGTCGCCCGGTAACCATCATCGACACGCCAGGAACCAAGGCCATCGACTTTCGCGTCCGCTTTCCCGAAGCGGCACGGGACGCTGCAGAAAACGGTCAGAAAATCTGGGAACCCCTGGCCGACAGCTTCCGCGACTTAATCAGCCACAACGCCGCCACCCTGTTTTTTACTAACAGCCGCCGGCTTGCCGAAAAGATCACTCTGAAGATAAACCAGCACGATCCGGCACCTGTCGCTTATGCACACCATGGATCTCTGGCGCGTGAAGTGCGTAGCGAGGTCGAAAAGCGCCTTAAACAGGGCGATTTACAGGCCATTGTGGCGACCAATTCGTTGGAAATGGGTATAGATATCGGCCACCTGGATGAGGTTGTCATGGTGCAGTCACCGCCCTCGGTAGCCGCCACGCTGCAGCGCATCGGGCGGGCGGGTCACCGGGTTGGCGAAGTCAGCACAGGTACGCTGTTTCCAACCCACACCCAGGATTTTCTGGAAGCCGCCGTCCTGGCCGAAGCGGTGGCGGCCCGGGATATCGAGCCGCAGGCATTAATGTATGGTCCGCTGGACGTGCTCGCCCAGATCATTATTTCTATCTGCGCGCATGAGGCCTGGCCGCTTGACGATCTGTTCAAGCTGGTAACCCGGGCAACCCCCTACCAGAAACTGACCCGAGAGGCTTTCGACGGGGTCATTGAAATGCTGTCAGGGCGCTACGCCGGTTCGCGTGTTCGGGAGCTGAAAGCCAGGGTGGAACACGATCGGATTAACCATACGGTCAAAGCCAACCGCGGCGCGTTGCTCGCGTTCTACAACTCCGGAGGAACCATTCCTGACCGGGGTTATTTTCAGATGCGCCATCTGGACACCGGTGCCGTCCTGGGTGAACTGGATGAAGAATTTGTATGGGAAGCCACCGTGGGGGACAACTTCACTCTGGGCACCCAGTCCTGGCAGGTGCATCGCATCACCCACAACGATGTCATTGTCCGCCCCGCCAGAACCGGCAGTACCGCACCGCCCTTCTGGCGCAGCGAGTTCTTCAGCCGCTCGTTCCACTTCTCTCAACGCATTACCCAATATCTTGAGATGGTGGACACGCAGCTTGAGCAAGGCGCACAAGCCGCGCTGCAAAACAAGTTGGAGCACGAATCAGGCTTTGATCGTTGCGCGGCGCAGGAACTGGTGGATTTTCTCCAGCGGCAGCGCCGCCACACCGAGACGGCGCTGCCACATCGTCATCACATTCTACTGGAGCTTGTCAAAAGCGGCCCTGCGGGCTATCGCGGCCCTGACGATCCACAACAGCTGGTCATCCATACCTACTGGGGTGCTCGTCTGAACTATCCCTGGGCCCTGGCTTTGGGAGCTGCCTGGCAACAGCAATACAAACGCAAACTGGATGTACATGCCGATAACAACGCCATTGTCGTGCAGATCAAAGGCGATGTTGATCCTCATCAGGTGATCACTCTGGTGGCCGCTGAACAGCTATTGCCGCTGTTGCGCTTAAGCCTTGAGGGGTCCGGCTTCTTCGGTGCACGATTCCGTGAATGCGCAGGTCGGGCACTGTTGTTAACCAAACAGCGTTTCAACCAGCGGCTGCCACTGTGGATGAGCCGCATGCAGGCAAAAAAGTTGATGGCGCAGGTTAAGCAACTGGATGAGTTTCCGGTCTTGCTGGAGACCTGGCGAACCTGTCTTGATGATGAGTTCGACTTGCCGGAATTGCACAATATGCTGCACGAACTGGCAGACGGCACCATCAGCTGGAGTTTTGTGACCACCACCACCCCCAGCCCTTTTGCACAACATCTGACCTTTACCCAGGTCAGTCGCTATATGTACGCAGACGATACGCCAGAAGATGACCTGCTCAGCAGTCTGTCCGAAGACGTGATCAGCCAGGCGTTACACTCGCGCGCTTTGCGCCCGGCTATCGAGCGTCACATCATTGCGGAGTTTGAGGCAAAACGACAACGCACGGCGCCCGGCTACGGGCCTGAAAGCCCGGATGAATGGGCGGAGTGGCTGAAAGAGCGTGTTTTAATCCCAGCCGCGCACATCCCCGCGGATGCCGCACTGCCCGAGCAAGCAGTGTGGGTCGCTGATACAACTCCCCCATCGGTCAGCGATGCTGAGCCCAGACGTTGGCTGACCCATCTGGAACTGCTCGACACACTGCACGCTAACCAACTGCTGCCCGCAGACGCACCACCTGTTTACCCACGCGTGCCCGATCCGCGGGATGCACTGCAGCTGGCACGGGAGATTCTCTCGTTTTACGGTCCCCTGCAGGTGCCTGAGATTCAGCGTTTGCTGCCGGTGGTGCCGGAAGATCTGCTGCTCGCAGATGACACGTTCATTTGTGGCGAGTTGGTCGCTGAAGACAAGCACGTCTACTGGTGTGACGCTAACAACTTTGAAATCCTCATGCGCTTTCAGCGCGCCAGTCGACGCAGCAACTTCAGCGCCCGGGAGGCCACCTCGTTACCGCAGTTCTGGGCTGGCTGGCAGCGGCTGCACACACCCAACAACGAACAACAGGCGCTGTTTGCGCTGGAAACGCTACGCGGCTACGGTGCTGCCGCACGCAGCTGGCTGCAGGATTTTCTCGCCAGCCGCCTGACCCCGTATGATCCGGATTCGTGGGATCAGCTGCTGCTGCAGTTCGGCATGGTATGGCGAGGTACCGGCAAGGAATCGCTGACTTTTGCCTATCCTGAAGAAATTGAACTGTTTGCGCAGAACAGAGATCTGCCCGAGTTTGCGGCCGCCTTCAGCGATCCGCAGGCCCGTTACACCTTTAATCAGATTGTCGATCAGGGCAGCACAGCTCCCGCTGAGTTCAACGCGGCTTGGTGGCAGGCGGTATGGCAGGGTCAACTTGCCTGCGACAGCACCCAACCGATCCAACAGGGGCTGGCGCAACGTTTCCAAGTGCAAACGGGCCCGACAACACTCAGCAGCCGCCGGCGTCTGGCCCGCCAGGCACGCGGCTGGTCCGGAAACTGGTTTCTACATCCGATAGCCACAGACACCGATCCGCTCAGCCGGCTGGAAGATGATAAAGAGCGGGTGCGACTGTTACTGGACCGCTACGGCTTCATTAACCGCGACATCGTCAATCGCGAGCAATTACCCGCCATAGACAATAGTCAATGGCGCTGGCGCGAGGCATTCCGGGCACTGCGCATCATGGAATTATCAGGTGAAGTCATCACCGGACATTTTTTTATGGAGTTGGCAACGCCACAGTTCATCACGCCTCGTGCGTTGAGCGCACTCACCGACAACACGGCAAAACTGGATTCGTTCTGGGTGAGTGCCGTAGACCCGGTTGCGCCTTGCGGACTATCCCTTGAATGGCCTGAACTACCCCAACGCCGGGCGGCAAACTACCTGTCCTTCCAGGACGGCCAACTGGCTCTGGTGATAGAAAACGGCGGCAAAGAACTGACTTACCACTGCCCATGGCACGACCAGAAACTGACACAGATCAACGCGCCGTTGGTACATCTGGTTGAGCGCTGCCGGCAACATGTGGTTATTCACCGCATTAATGGTGAAGACGCCCGCGGCAGTGCCTTTCTGCAGCCCCTTGAAACCCAATTTACAGTGGTACGGGATCACAAAAACGTCACCCTGCAGCCTTCTTTTTAGGCCTGCACCACACAGCGAGAACTTGCGCGCAAGCCGCAGACGATAGCCGGGTTACTCTGTAAGGATGGACAGTTTAATACATCAGGCAACGTCCCAGGACGTTGAGGTTTGTGGCGTTTTCCGCAATGGACAGCTGAGCGCCCGGATGGCGCAAATCTGCACGCTGAATGGATGGAAGATCAAATACTGGCATACGGGTAATCCTACCGATGCTAACTTGCCCAATAATCAGGCAGATATCATCCTGGTCGACCACCCCTACATCCAGCAGTGTCTGAGTAGCGGCCACCCGTCCGTCACGCAAGCCGCCGCACTGTGCGTGCATATTGCGGATGTCGAACGCCAACCCTGGGGCTTGGATAACCCGCCGGATATGCAGAGCGCAGATGAGGTACTGCAATTACATGCCGAGCTGAGTGATGAAGAATTACTGCACAGAATCACCACAGCCCTGAACGTGGCCCGCTTCGACCAGAAGTTCTTTCATCAAGAGAACGCCGAACCCATTACCCAGCTGCCCGCGCATGAGGAACTGCTGGCGTACATGGAGCGTTATCGCGGTTCCCCAACAGGGTTGATCCTTGTGCAGTTGGACCATGCCAATCACCTCTACAGCAATATGGACCCGGTGAGCAAAACCGACCTGCTGGGCGCCTTGAGCGAACAGCTGAAGCGCATACTGCCCACGGAAGTGCATCTGGGTATATTTGATGCCGCCTGCTTTATCGTCTGGTATCCCAATGCGACCGTTAGTGAAACCCAGGCACAGGCGCAGCAGTTAAAGCAGTCTTTTCGTCAGGCCAGTTTCAAACAAGGCTCGCTGCAATTTACCTGCAGCCTCGGCTACAGCACAACACCCCTGCTGGGCAGCCCCAAGCAACTGTGGCAACAAGCCTGGGCCGGAATGCAAGCTGCCGCAAGCGAGGGTGGAGACCAATGTGTCGGTTTCAGCGCCGAGCAGAACATGCATGAGCGCATTCCCACAGCGTTGTCCAGGGACGAATTTTCACTGGTGTTGCAACCGCAATGGGACACAGAAGAAAACCGGCTGGTTGGGGTTGAATCACTCCTGCGCTGGCAGGGTATGGACATTGGCAATCTCGCACCGGACCAGTTTATTCCGGTCGCTGAGCGAACCGGTCAAATGGCCAGAGTAGGTGATTGGGTGCTGGAACGCGCCGCCTGCGAGGCCACCACATGGCTTGAGCATCTGCTGGAACCCATTCATTTAGGGATTAACGTATCCCCGCAGCAATTTCACAACGACGCCATTCTGCAACAAGTGACCCGCCTGGCAAACGATCGCTGGCTGGACCCGGGCATTCTGGAACTGGAGTTGAGTCACGAAAACCTCTTGCAAGTGGTACAGGACCATCGTGCAACGCTCTACCAGTTGCGCGATCTGGGTGTACGTATTGCCATCGACAATCTCGGCACGCGCGTTGTTGATACCAACAGCCTGCTTCGCTGCCCTGCGGATACGCTGAAATTGGATCGCAGCATGATCGCCGGTTTGACCGACAACCCTGACTCCCAGCGACTGGTGACCCAAATCTGCCAGATGGCGAACAAGTACTCTCTTCGGGTGGTGGCCGTAGGTGTCGAATCCAACGCAGACAAATTACTACTGCAAGAGCTGGGCTGCAGCGTCATGCAGGGTTTTCTGATCAGCGCGCCAGTGCCCTTGGAACGCTTTCAGAATTTTTTGATCGACAATCACTTGTCGGAGCAGTTCTCCGACCAATTTCCCGACGATCAAACGGCGTAAGTGCGTCAGAGCGCGAACTGATTAATCAGCCACCCGAGCGCAATAATCTGCGGCAGAGTCAACAGGGGCAGGAACAACGCCACTTTCCACGAGTTTGTCGTCTCCCGAATGACCATGATTTCCGTGTAATCCGTCGCGACACCACCCATCAGAAATACAAAACTATTGCCCGGCGCTTCTGCTCTGGTCAAGATATCTGCTGCTACCGGCGTGGAACCTTCCGAACACACCTCAAGGATCGTGGCGGCCAATACCGTCACCCCGAGGCCAAGCAAAGTGGGCCCAAACCAAGCAGCAAACATCTCAGGGCTGACAAAAGCACGCACCAGACTGGCCAGCACCACCCCGAACAGAATCCAACGCACCACCATGCGGGACGACTTAATCCCATCACGCAACGTCAGCCAGAGATATTCCGAGGTCAAGCTGACCCCTTGCCATTGCCGGCGGGCCTCAGGCCAGAACCTGAAGTCTGCTGGCAAGTCATGTTGCTGAGGATTACCAGGCAGCACTCCGGCACTCACCAGCCGATCAAACAACAGGCCGGTCGCCACAGCAATCACCATGGACAGACCAATAAACGCCAGTGTCCAGGACCAGCCGATCAGCGCAATCAGAATGAGCGTCAACGACAGTGAATTCCACGGGCTGGAAATCAGAAAAGCCATGACCTGACCGGTGCTCGCGCCCCTTTCATACAGCCGCGCACCTACCATCAGCACACCGTGGTTACATAGATCCAGAAGCACGCCGGCCAGTGTCGCCCGCACGATGCCGGCCGCCCCCGTGCGGGTGCCGAGAGCACTCATGACAAATTCTCTGGGAATACGACCGAGAATACCGATCATGACAATGCCGATGGCTATGCCCCACCAGACGGTATTCATCAGCTCAAAAACAGAGTGGCACAACATGTGCAGCCAATGCACCTGGCTGATCATGCCTGCAAATTGCCAGTGCATCAGATACGCCAACTAATATCTTTTATAAATGCAATAAT